>CAMWMW010000063.1 GCA_947175455.1 uncultured Porphyromonadaceae bacterium
AATCGAACCCCTATCTAAAGTTTAGGAAACTTCTATTCTATCCGTTGAACTACAGAGGCATACGTTATGTAAAAACACCGCTCTTCCTCCTCCTTCCGGATTTTGAAAAGCCGCGCCTACATAAAATGCGTCTGCAAAGTTAGTTATTTTTTTGAAGATGACAAAATTTTATCATTTTTTGAAATCGTTTTGAAATCTTTATGCCGGAATTTAAGCCGGAATCCTTATACTGGTTTCCGGAACCTTTTTAAACACTCTCTTAAAATGACAATTCCGTGGTCTAACGCAGACGGAGCGTCGAACCGGGTCTGTCGCGGACTTCGGGGTTCAGTTTGCGGAGTGTGGAGAGTTTTATTCCGAAGCGCTGCGAGATGGAATGAAAAGACTCGCCTTCACCGATAGTGACGTTGCTGACTCCATCCGGCGGTGTGTCTCTCTTTTCTTCCAGATATACCTCTTCCCATGGTTTTATTTCCCGGTCCTTGTCTGCATCGTTATATTTTAGCAGGCGCGATTTCTTGATGCCGAGTTCTTTGGCTATCGAGGAGTAGGTGTCTCCGGGTGAGGCGATGACGCAATGCAGTCCGCGACTGCGGCGCACGGGATGTGTGGCACGCAGCATATCGTGAATGAAACTCGCGTCTTCCTCGGCGCGTCTGCCCGATTCGGTGTCGAAGAGATACAGGGCGTAGCGTTCGATTATGGTTATGAGTCTTGTGGCGTAATTGGGGTCTGTGGCATAGCCGCAGGCTTTAAGTCCCTTTGCCCATGCCGCATAATCCGTGACATCGTTCTTGAAAAGAGGAGCATAGCGTTTACGCAGCAGGAATTTGGAATGGTCGTCGAAACTTTCAGCCGCGGATGAGTAAGACCTGAAACATTCGTTTGCCGCGTCATCATTGCGCAACAGTGTGTCACCCTTCCATTCGCTGTGGCATTTTATGCCGAAATGGTTGTTGCCCAGTGTCGCGAGAGTGGATTGCCCCGCACGGCTTTCCAGCAGCCCCTGGGCGAGAGTTATCGAAGCCGGGATGCCGTGGGCGCGTTGCTGCTCGAGTGCCATCTCGCTATATGTGTCGATATATTCCTGATACGGATTCTTTTTGGCGGCACCGAGGGAAAATGTTATTGTCAGCGCGTTAATAATTATAAGAAATCTGTAATAACTCATATAGGTAGGTATAGATATGGAGCTTATGGTATGCTCCGTATGCAAAATTACGAATAAATTATTATATTTGCGAAAAAGAAAACAACAGCCATGAAGGAGAAAGAGATTAAAACACTGATAAAAGTGTATGATTACGAAGAGTTGTCGGCTGAAGACAGGGAGCTTGTGGATGCCGCCAAAGCTATGACCCGCTCGTCATACGCGCCATATTCCAAATTCCATGTCGGCGCTGCGATCCGTATGGATGGAGGAGAGATCGTCACCGGCAGCAACCAGGAGAATGCAGCATATCCGTCAGGGACATGCGCGGAGCGCACGGCTGCTTACTGGGCATCCGCACAGTATCCGGGCGTGGCGATGAAGAAGATTGCGATTGCCGCCTGGACACGCCTTCATAAAGACGAAAGCGAACCCGATGAGGAGTGTTTCCAGCGATTGCCTATCAGCCCCTGTGGGGCTTGCCGCCAGGCATTGCTTGAATATGAGGCTCTATATGGCGACATTGAAGTGATTCTTTATGGACTTGACTGTGTATATGTGCTTCCTTCTGTGAAATCGCTTCTCCCTCTGAGCTTCACGGAATTTTAGAAAGAGTAGCGAAGTGTCAATATGGCTTCGATCGGGCGGAGGGTGTAGGAATAGCTTTGCAGGTCAAGGGCATTGCAGATGGTATATTCGTATTTACGCATGTCAGTGAGGTTGGTTCCTGCAAGTTCTATCTCGTATCTTTTTATCTTTATTCTGGCTCCGGCATCGATGAACAGATTAGTCTTGTATAAACCGGAGCTAAGCTTGTTTCGCCGCAAGTCCGCTTTGCCGTAGATTTCGAGTGATTTGAGGGGAAAAACCGAGATATGTCCGTTGAGAGAAAAATCGTTTAGAGTGACATTCGGTATTAACCCTTTGAAATTCTGGATGGAACGGGAGTATACGGCATTCATGTCGATTCTCAGGTATTCCGAAAAAAGAATTGTCTCGATTCTTGCACCGGCTGTGTAGTAGGAACCGGTGGTTCTGATTTCATGTCCTGAACGGATACTGTTGCGGGTGTTCCACATGCCGGAGCCGTTCAGAGAGAACAAGGTGTTCCATTCCCTTACGTCTTTAGTCGCCACAAACGAAACGAAGGTGCTTTCCGTTCTGTTGGTGGCGTATATCGATGACGATGTGGTTGATGCTCCGTCGGTCTTGACATCATGCACCGACAGGGTGTTGTGTTTTGTTTCGGAATAGGAAGCGGTGCATATCAGATATATTCCTTCCAGCAGATTGCGGTAATTGAAATCACCTTTTATAAAGTCGCGGCGCGCAATGTTCAGCGCTCCGTTCCCGAGGCAGGAACTTGAGCGGTATGTGGTATATATTGGGTTGACGACGAAGTTTGACATGTCGCCTGTCGTAAAGGTTCTTCCAGTCTCCATATTGGTCAGAAACATCGGTGACGGCTTGTACATGAGCTTTGCCGAGAAGTCAACATATGTTCGATTGTGGATATATTTCTGTCCTGTTGCGATGTCTGTATAATTTATATTGTAAAGGTTTACCGGAAAATGAACGGATAATGAAAATTTTCCGGGGATACTGAATTTATAGTAAGGTGTTGCGGTGGAGCGCAGTTTGAATCCGGAAATGTCGTTGGAAGCAGCAAGTTTGTTATCTGTTTTTCCGAGCGAGAACAGTTTGTCGTAGTCGGCGCGGAAAAAGAGTCCCACCCCTATTGTGGACTTCCTGCTCAAAAGTCGTGAGAACGAAGTGGATTCAGAGTTGGTGATTGAAATGCCCTTTACAGTCTGGGCTATTGCGACTCCGTTCTCCCAGGCTGTTGAAGTGAGGGTGTTGACCGGAGTGTTGTCGACAGATGTGAAGGAACTCAGTTCGTATACTTTTCCTCCCTTCCGGAAGATTGCGTCAAGCTTGTTACCCGCCTTGAAGTTGTGGCTGCGCACTCTCTGGAAAAGATTTAAGGAACGTGAGAGATCATAAGAGTTGTCATTGAAGGTTCCGTTGAACCATGCCTGATCTGAAATAAATAAGGTTTCTTTGTTTTTTTCAAAACTGGCGTTTGTGTATATGTTGTGTCGCGATATACCTGATGAGACTGACTGTTCGAATACGGGATGCCCGATGTCCGTTCCCAGATATTCAGTGCGGGAGTGGTTGTCGAATCGGCTATGTTCAAGATTATATGATGTGTTGATCTTGACGGAGGTTTCATCGGGAAGCTTGAAAAGGGTGTTTGCCGTGAAATATGCCGACTTGTTGTTGAGAAAACGGTTTTCTGAAACCGGAGGAATTCCAAAAGGGGTTCTTTTGAATATTGAATATGCTGTTGAGACGTCCCGGTCTGAGTCAAGAGATTCGTAAGGTTTGCCGGCATTGTTGCCGTTCGCGGAGATGATGGTCTGGTTTTTTGGTGAAATAAGCATTCCATACACCTTGCCGAGCCACAGCGGATTGCTGCCGTATCCCGCCCCACCGGTTACGTGTCCTACAGGATGCAGCATTCTTCCCTTTTTGAGACGCAGGTTCAAGGCTGCGCGATCGTCTTCAAGCACCCCTTTCAACACCCGCTTTGCCTGATGGCGTTCATAGACATCGATTGTGGAAATGTCATCGGGCGTAATATTGCGGCTCGCCACCGAGTAGTTGTTTCCCATCAGGTTAAGACCTTCGATATAGAAATTGTTTATGGGCTTTTCACCATAGTAGATTCTGCCGTTATTGTCGACCGAGATACCGGGTAATCTTTTTATCACGTCCTCGATGCTTCTGTCACCTTTTGTGGTGAACGCCGACACATCGTATGATATCGTGTCGCCTTTTACACGTGTGTGCGGTGCTTTGACAATAACTTCCTTTAATTCATATGCGTGTCTTTCGAGTTTGATTTTTATCGGATTGACTGAATCTTCCACAATGATTTCCCTGAGTTCATATTTTGGAGAGGAGAAAGATAGTTTTGCCGGCAAGGAATCCGATTGTATTGAGAAAGCCCCGTTTTTATCGGAACGCGTAAATGACACCGGAGAAGAGCCATTGTAGCGGTAAAGGCGCACTATGATGCCGGTCAAAGGGTTGTCTTCCTTATCGCTTACATGTCCGTGTATGCGTGCTGCCGCCATGGGTGCCATGACAGCAATAGTCAGCAGGGCGGATGTCAGGAAGCGTCTGGTCATGATTAAGTGTTACTCAAGTTCAATTGGATTGTAAAAGAGTCGCCGGTTACGCAAACGGCTCTTTTCATCTGGTGTCATATGAATGAGCCCGGAGTCAGCTATTGTTTTTGCTGCATTGAGCTTATGGTCCTTCAGGAGGTCTTCATATTTTTTCCGGTTTGTTCGGATAGGATTTGACTTTTTTATCGTTCCGAAAGGGAAATCGTCTTTTTTGAATCCTACAGCCTTGAATTTATGCTCTCCTGTAGAATCTTCGATACTCAGGATCAGTCCCGGGAGTCCGGTAAACTTCCAGGGTCCGTCGCTGAACGGAATGTCGCTATACCATGCGGTCCATTCACGTCCGCGCCATCGTGCGGTGGCTTTGTGACATTCATATCCCAATATTTCCGTTGTTTCCTCTTCCAGTTTCCAGTCGATTGAGGGGATGTCTTCTTCATATCTATATGATTGCCCGAATATAATGCCGTGAAATATAAGAGACTGTTTCTTTCTGTCTTTCAGAACGAGACCTGTGTTGATTGATGAATCATATTTCTTTGATGTCGCGTTTAATTCGTTCCAGGACTGAAAGGAACCATGACGGGCGTTTGAGACGGAGTCTTTCTGATAAGTGCCATATTTAAGATAATAGGAACACTCATTATCGCCTAACGCAAGCATGTGGTATGTGATTTCCCGTTGGTTTAACACCGGGTCGATTGATGCATGCGCATATATGACTTCATAGTGTGCCGTGTCAATTACATTATATTGTTCGGAGAATTTCAGCATTGGGTATATTTTTTTGTCAGCATCAAAATCTTCCGCATTTGAGTATAATGTAAAAAGCATAAATGCTAAAAATATGAATGATCTCATAAATACTAATTTGAAACTTGTCGGATGGATTGGAATCCATCCGACTGTGATAATCGTCAAGGAATTGCCGGAAGTGGTTTGTCGGGTTGTTTTTCTTTGTCGGGAAGCGTATCTTCTCCACAGTAAATCCGATTTAGTTCGTCGTAAAATTCCAGTGCTTCTTCTTCTGTATCAAAAAAATCAGGAGAAACTGTCTGAACTGCTTTCCCACAAGGTGTATTATGCATCCATGCGCTTGCATTTGTTGAGCAAAGAAGCATAAATGTTGCGAAAACAATACCGGTTCGTTTCATAGGCATTTGGTTAACAATGGTTAATAATGAGGTTGTTTAAACAGCTTATAAGTATCACTGATGTGCCGTTGGTTTCCAGGAGCACGTATTTTTTAGTTTGTGAATGTTTTGTTGCAAATATAAATAAAAACAATAAATATTGCAACAAAAAGCCGTGTTTGTTTTTGATATTGTGTCAAATGATGCGATATTTACGCGGATGTTGAAGAATATGAAAAGTTGTAGGCTTGAGAATGTGAATGTGATTTATTTATAACAGCTTCTTAAACAAATTAAAATTGGATAGGTGGCCGGGAGGTTTGAACAAGGTGCGGATACGGGTTGTTAATATTTCTAAAGACATATTATCAACTATAAACATATCGGTTATGCGTAAATCCGGAATAAAGGGGATTATCCCCGGACTGTTGCTTATGTGCATGTTGCTTTCAGCAGGACTTTCTTCCTGTGTCGTGGATGGTGACGATTGGTGGGGAGGTCCTCCTGCCGGGTGGGATACTTTTAATGATTCCCGGCTTACCGGATATTGGGGGCTTGTGCAGTATAACAGCGACCCTGTAGGGGCGGGTGATGCGAACTATCTCTATTTCAACGGTAACGGCAGAGGATACTATTATTATCTGCAGGGTGGCAGAGAGTATACGGAACGGACTGTGTATTACAGTCAGGATTCGAATACCGGCACGTCAAACTACCAGATCAATATACAGTATGAGTATTCGTCGCCGGTCACTATGAATTATTGGTTCACACATGGCGGCAATACAATGTGGATGCAATGGCGTACAGGAAAAGGTGCCGTTCAGACTTATGTCTACGACAGGATGGATCGTGCTCCGTGGTGATATATTGGAATATATATAGAAAAATAGAAAAGAGGATATAAGGAAAGGGGAGTCGAAACAATCGGCTCCCCCTTTTTCTTTGAATCTGTCATGTTTGCGATTCAGCTGATCCAATAATCCGAAAGCAGCTGAGGCTGGCTGAATGAAAGTTCGGCACTGTTCATAAGATCAGAATCGTTGTATGCGCCGTTGATTTGTGAAGAAATAAAAATAAACTGGGACATAACGTTATTGTGTCTAAATTTTGTTAAAAGTATTAAATAGAGATTTGATGATACAACGCACCTGCGGGGCTTTTGGTTCACAAACAAACTCTGAGAATTGAAAATTTTTAGCTAATTTTGCAGAATAATCAGAAATAAAAGAGATATGTCATTAAAATGTGGAATTGTCGGACTCCCCAATGTCGGGAAATCCACTCTTTTCAATTGTCTCAGCAACGCAAAGGCACAGAGTGCCAATTTTCCGTTTTGCACGATTGAGCCAAACGTAGGTGTGATTTCAGTTCCCGATGACCGGCTGACAAAGTTGGTAGAGATGTGCAATCCCCGCTCTACTGTGCCTGCCACTGTAGAGATCGTGGATATAGCCGGTCTTGTGAAAGGTGCGTCCAAGGGTGAGGGACTCGGCAATAAGTTCCTTGCCAATATTCGCGAAACGGATGCCATACTTCATGTGCTCCGCTGCTTCGACGATGATAATATAACACATGTCGACACAACGGTGGATCCGGTGCGCGACATGGAGGTTATCAATTATGAGCTTCAGCTCAAAGACCTTGAGACCGTAGAGGCAAGGCTTGCAAAGACTGAGAAGGCTGCAAAGGCAGGTGGTGACAAGTCTGCGAAGATGCAGCTTGAGGTGCTTAATGCCTATAAAGAGGCTCTTGTGCAGGGTAAAGCCGCCCGTTCTGTCGTGATAGAGGGAAAAGAGGAGGAGAAATTTGCGCGCGAGCTGTTCCTGCTCACCAACAAGCCGGTGCTTTATGTATGTAATGTGGATGACGCGTCGGCTGTCAATGGCAACCATTACGTAGAAGCAGTACGTGAGGCGATTGCAGGAGAAGGAGCTGATCTGATGATCGTGGCGGCAAAGACCGAAAGTGAGATAGCCGAACTCGACACCTGGGAGGAGCGAAAGGAGTTTCTTGAGGAAATAGGACTGTCGGAATCGGGTGTGAGCCGACTGATACGTGCAGCATATTCGCTGCTTGATCTTAAGACATATTTTACCGCCTGATCCGATGAGGTGAGGGCGTGGACATTCATGCGCGGAACCAAAGCCCCTCAGGCAGCCGGTATAATCCATACCGACTTCGAGAAAGGATTTATTCGTGCGGAGGTAATCAAATATGAGGATTACGTGTCGCTCGGATCTGAGGCGGCGGTGAAAGAAGCAGGGAAGATGGGCGTTGAAGGGAAAGAATATGTGGTGCAGGATGGAGACATCATGCATTTCCGTTTCAATGTCTGAAAATAGCTTCTTTCTGATAACGAGCCATAAGGACTCCGTCTTCCCAATCGGTAGACGGAGTTACTTTTTTACCCATTGCTTCAAGCAGGATATAGTCTGTGATCGAAGCGCCTGCATATATCGAGCATATGACGCCGCCGCCGAGACGCGGGTTTACTTCCATCAACAGGAAGCGGTCTTTGTCAAGGTCATGGA
>CAMWMW010000064.1 GCA_947175455.1 uncultured Porphyromonadaceae bacterium
CAAGGATACCGTCGCAACCGGCGATGCAAAGATCAGAAAAGAGGATGACGATGAATAATAAGAAAACATATATGAAAAATATAAAGCCGATGCATATTCCGGTTCTGGCGGCACTTGCACTGGTTCTCATAGTTTCGGGATGTTCCACCACATCGAAACTTGAAGACGGCGAGATACTGTACAACGGAATGAAACTCAATGTCTCGCCCGCCGCCGGAGACAAGGCTCCCGGCGAGATGGTGTCAGACATGCAGAAAGCCGTCAATGTGAAACCCAACAATCCATGGCCGTTCATATCTCCCTATATACGCAATCCTTTCCCCATAGGACTGTGGGCGTACAACCATATGAATGACTCGGCAAAAGGGTTGAAAGGCTGGATATACAAGGAGCTTGCCGAGCCGCCTGTTCTTGTGAGCGACGCCCGCCCGGAAGTGAGGGTAAAAATGCTTGAATCAATACTCGACAACAACGGCTATTTCGGTTCTAAGGTGTCTTATTCCCTAAAAAGCGGAAAGAATCCGAAAAAGGCGAAGATTATATATGACGCAGAACTTCCGGAACCATATCTGATCGACAGCATACAGTATATAAACGACGGAACAAAACTCGGATTTCTCATAGACACAATCTCCAAGCGGAGCAAATATCTGGTCAAAGGTGAACGCTTCTGTGTGGATTCACTTGAGGTTGTGCGCACAAAAATCGCCAATACACTCCGCAATCTTGGATATTATTATTTCAGACCTGAATATATAGAGTATCTTGCCGACAGTCTCATAACACCGCATGCGGTGGCATTGCGCGTGTCTCTTGCCGAGAACGTTCCGGAGCTTGCCCGCAGGCAATACAGGGTAGGGGATGTGTACACCTACGTGCTCAGACGGAGCACGAAAAATCCGGGCGTTCCCGACACCATCGAGACTGACAAGGGGAAGCTTATTGTGTATCGTCCGGCAAAGCTGCGGAAAAACGTGATACCGTCTTGCATAACATTCCGCAAAGGGCGCATTTTCTCGGTGTGGAACATGGACCGCACGCAGGAAAGGCTCTCCCGTCTCGGCATGTTCAGCAACATCCAGATGCAGGCTGTGCCGGCAGACACGTCATCGGTCGATCCCCGTCTCGATTTGTACATAACATGCCAGTTCGACCGTCCGATGGAAGCCACGCTTGAAGCCAACGTGGCATATAAGTCCAATTCTTATCTTGGTCCCGGTCTGGTGCTCGGAGTCACCAACAACAACACCTTCGGAGGAGGGGAGAAACTCTCGGTGCAGTTCAATGCCAATTATGAATGGCAGACCGGACGCAACAGGGGAAGCATCTTCAACAGTTATGAATTCGGTGTCACCGGTTCTCTCGCCTTCCCGAGACTTCTGGCTCCCCGGTTCATACGGCGCACCGACAGAGAGCTGAACTGGACCACAATCTCCCTTGGCGTGGATATCATGAACCGCCCGCATTATTTCAAACTGGCTGACTTTCATGCCGGAATCAACTATGAATGGCATCCGTCGCGCAATGTACTCAACCAGCTGACCCTGTTCAAACTCACCTACAACAAGCTCATGCACACCACCGAGGCGTTCGACTCGGTGATGGCGGCGAATCCGGCTGTGGCACTAAGCTTCCAGAGTCAGTATATTCCGCAGATGAGCTACACATATACGCTCGACAAGTTTCTCGAACGTGAAAAAATCAACGGAATCAATTTCACCGCCACAGTGACTGAAGCCGGCAACGTGTTTGACGGCATCTACAGCCTTTGCGGAGTGAAAGGGGAGAAGCGTCTTTTCGGCACACCCTTCTCTCAGTTTGTCAAAGGACAGGCGCAGCTTGTGTATAGCCGGCGTCTTGTCAGAGGCACAGACCAATGGCTCGTGTCGCGGGTCCTCGTAGGAGCCGCCCATGCATACGGCAATTCAAAGGTAGTGCCTTATTCCGAGCAGTTTTATATAGGAGGGGCAAACTCGATAAGGGCTTTCACCGTGAGGTCGCTCGGACCGGGAAGCTACCGCCCTCCGACAGACATGCAGAACGGGTATTTCGACCAGACGGGAACATTCAAGCTGGAATTGAACACCGAATACCGGTTTCCGATAGTCAGTGTCTTGCACGGAGCCGTGTTCCTGGATGCCGGCAACATCTGGCTTCTTGAGTAATGATCCGGCACGTCCCGGAGGCAAGCTGTGCGGCAAGACTTTTTTGCGTGATCTCGCGCTCGGCACAGGAGTCGGACTGCGAGTCGACATCGGGATGCTTGTGCTTCGCGGTGATCTCGGCTATGGTCTCCACGCCCCGTATTACAACGGCACGAATCATTATTTCAACATCGCCTTCAAGAAGGCATTCGCCTTCCATCTGGCAATAGGCTACCCTTTCTGACCTAAACGAAGGGAAGTGTGACAAGAGCGAATCAAGTGAAATAAATTATGTTTTATAACATGAAGTAGGGGATTTTTTTGTAATTTTGCAGACTGAAACAAACAATGGTATGCAGAATATAAGAAATATCGCGATAATCGCGCATGTCGACCATGGCAAAACGACACTTGTAGACAAGATGCTTCTTGCCGGTCATCTCTTCAGAGAGAACCAGAATGCCGGAGAGTTAATTCTCGACAATAACGATCTGGAGCGCGAACGCGGCATAACAATCCTTTCTAAAAACGTATCAATCAATTATAAGGGCACAAAGATCAATATCATAGACACTCCCGGACACGCGGATTTCGGAGGAGAGGTGGAGCGTGTGCTCAACATGGCGGACGGCTGTCTGCTGCTTGTGGATGCCTTCGAGGGTCCGATGCCCCAGACCCGTTTCGTGCTTCAGAAAGCGATTCAGATGGGTCTGAAACCGGTGGTGGTGGTAAACAAGGTCGACAAGCCGAACTGTCGTCCCGATGAGGTGAACGAAATGGTTTTCGACCTGATGTTCAATCTCGACGCTACGGAAGACCAGCTCGATTTCCCGACGGTATACGGTTCGGCGAAGCAGAACTGGATGTCGGCTGACTGGCGCGAGCCGAAAGAGGACATCACCGCGGTGCTCGACGCGATAATCGACAATATCCCGGCTCCCACTCAGCTTGAGGGTGATCCCCAGATGCTCATCACAAGCCTTGACTTCAGCAATTATGTGGGGCGTATCGCCGTGGGACGCGTGCACAGAGGCACAATCCGCGAGGGGCAGGAGCTGGGACTCTGCAAGAAAGACGGCACGGTGACCCGCCAGCGGGTCAAGGAACTCCACACGTTCGAAGGTATGGGACGCAAGAAGGTCCAGGAAGTGTCGAGCGGCGATATCTGCGCCATAGTAGGTCTTGACAACTTCGAGATCGGCGACACCCTCACCCTTTTCGACAATCCGGAACCGCTGCCGCGTATTGCAATCGACGAGCCGACAATGTCGATGACATTCACAATCAATGACTCTCCGTTTTTCGGTAAGGACGGCAAATTCGTCACGTCACGCCATATCAACGACCGTCTTGAGAAAGAACTTGACAGAAATCTTGCGCTGAGAGTGGAGAAAAGCGTGAATGAAGACAAATGGACTGTGTTCGGGCGCGGAGTGCTCCATCTTTCCATTCTCATAGAGACGATGCGCCGCGAGGGATATGAGCTTCAGGTAGGTCAGCCGCAGGTTATAATCCGTGAAATCGACGGCAAGAAATGCGAGCCTGTCGAGGCATTGTCAATCAATGTTCCTGAAGAATATTCATCGAAGGTAGTGGATATGGTCACCCGCCGCAAGGGAGAGATCGTGTCGATGGATACACGCAACGACCGCATAGACATCGAGTTCCATATACCTTCGCGCGGTATCATCGGCTTGCGCAACAATGTGCTTACCGCTACAGCCGGAGAAGCCATCATGGCTCACCGTTTCCTTGAGTATCAGCCGTGGAAAGGTGATATAGAGCGTCGCACAAACGGTTCGCTGATAGCGATGGAGGCTGGCACAGCCTATGCTTACGCCATCGACAAGCTTCAAGACCGCGGCCGTTTCTTTATCTTCCCGCAGGAAGATGTGTATGCCGGTCAGGTTGTGGGTGAGAACGCCAAAGAAAACGACATCGTTGTCAACGTCACGAAGTCGAAGAAACTTACAAACATGCGTGCGTCGGGTGCTGACGACAAGGCTCGCATCGTGCCCCCGGTCGTATTCTCTCTTGAGGAGGCGCTCGAATATATCAAGGAAGACGAATATGTGGAGGTAACACCCAACCATATCCGTCTGAGAAAGATAATTCTTGATGAGAACGAGCGCAAGCGCGCCAGCCGCAGTTGAACCATAGACAGATACGGGACGTTATAAAGACAAGAAAGGCGTTCGGCTCCGGTAGGCGCGAAGCCCCTTTGAGAGAGCGTCTCGTTATAAATATAAATTAAAAAGACCTCGGGAGTGCTCCCGAGGTCTTCGTTTTCCCGGTCCATGTGAAAAATGCGCCCTTTATAAGAACCATGAATGGCCGGGTGTTGGGTGTCTGTGATTATCCGTTGGCAGTGCCTATGAGATCGTTGAACGTACCTATGGAGAAGAGCCACCATATAAGGATAAAAATCAGTATAAGTATGCCGAGCCACAACCAGAGACGGTTGGTTTTTCTCGTACTGTTGTCTTTGCGGATCTTGCCATTGGCTTTGAGACCTTCGGCTATGGGACTTACATAGCCTTCACGTGTTTCACGAATCTCCCTTTTAAGTTCGGATTCGTTTTCCCTGATGTGTTTTTCCTTTGTATCCATAACCTTAACTGTTTCTGTTTATTTACTAAATAAACAACAAGGGTATGTAAAAAGTTTTTAAACAGTTTCTAAAATTCCCGGATAATCCAGTTGAGGTTGAGCATCAGCGTTGATGCGGATTTGTGAGGCATCGCATAGGATACGCCGAAGCCGAAGCTGCGCACGCGTAAGCCGCCGCCAAGAGTGAATCCAGACAGAAAATTCCGTTGATACGCCGACATGTCCGTTCTCGTCTTGTAGTTATATCCGATGCCGAGATAGAAGCGTTCAGACGGTGAATATTGCAGACCGAACACAAGATGTCTGAACAAATCCGAGAAAAAGCTTGATTTTATCTCCTGTCTCTTTTCCGTATCGTTTTTGTCGTGTGAATAATAGGGGAGTTTCCAGCGTGTCAGATGCCAGGCGTTGACGGAGATCTGGAAAGGAGACGAACCGAGTGTCTGCATGTAACCGAGACGGAAATCAAACGGCAGGCGGTTGTATTCCGAATCGAAACGTTTTATCTGTCCTCCCATGTTGGTGAGCACTGCGGAAAAAGAGAGGTCTTTCTCCTCGTTATAATAGTTTATGCCCAGATCCACAGCCATGGCGAATGCATTATACTGCTCGTAATTGCTGTATATCATGCGGTAGTTTATGCCTCCCCGGAGTCTGTCGGTGATGTCATGTGAGTATGAGCCTTCAAACACGATGTCGGCAGGAGTGAAGGATCCGGTGGCGGTTCCATCGGGCAGATAGCCGTCGAACGCGCCGTAGTTGAGATAACGGATGCCAGCCGCCCAAGCTCCGCGGTCTCCTGCCGGCATTCCGAAACGTGCACCGCCGAAATTGCCTGAACCGATATAGTGCATATATGAAACGGCTGCCTGCGTTCCGATTTCAGGACCCAGCAGAGCCGGATTCTGATCGACGAGCATGATGTCATTGTCGATTATCGCGCTGTTTACCCCGCCCAGAGCGTGCACATGGGAAGATACCGGTATGTCAAGAAAGCCATAACCGGAAGACGTCAGCTGGGCACCTGCCGTAAAAGACAGTCCCGAAGCAATCAGAGCGGTTGCGTATATTTTCAGTTTGTCCGCGGATTTCATCTTTCTATTAACGTCAAAACCCTCTTTCTTCGTATAATCTTCCGCCATATTTACCGATGAAACGTCTTTCGTTGTCTTGTTACAGGATGTCCGGATGCAGGATATCGTTGTCGTGTATCTGGCATCCGTTTAAAAATTATTAACGATATTTAAGTGTATGGCGGTTGATTTATTGAATCTAACATTTTAAATTTGCATCCGAATAAAATACATTTCACGCAAATTTAAACTGAATGACACGAATCCATCTATATATATCGCTTTTGTTTGGTTTTATATCGCTGGTGTGGGCGGGTGAATGCAATGCGCAGACATGCCGTGTCAAGGCAGGCAACGGCACCTCCGGAACCAAAGTATACATGGAGGTGTATGAATATGACTATGTGAAGAAAAAGCCGAGTTTTCCAGGCGGCGACGCCAAGCTTGTGGCTTTTATAAATGAAAACAGACAGTATCCTGCCGAGGCATATAAAAAAGGGATACAAGGCAGGGTTACATGTTCGTTTGTCGTCAACACCGACGGCACTGTAAGCCATATCTCCATTCTCAAAGGTGTGGAGCATTCCCTTAACCAGGAGGCGATAAGGATTATGAGCAAGATGCCCGAATGGACTCCGGGCATGCATGAAGGGCAACTTGTGCCTGTCAGGGTAATCTGGTCGGTGCCTTTCAGGAAATGACAGTTGCAGCAGACATAGGCTTGGGCGCATATACGAAGATAAGACAGACGGCGGAGTTTTAAACTCCGCCGTCTGTCTTATCCGGTTGGTATGAAGGAGAGCCCCCTTTCACACTTTGTTTTTCAGACTAAAGTGATTACGATGTCTTCGTCATTCTGGGCGATTGCAATCTTTCCTTCGCGTCCGAGCCAGCCGAGGGCTGCCATGATTTCATCTTTCTTGAGTTTGGTCGCTTTCTTTACACCTTTGAGACCAAGCATACGGGTGTCAGACGAGTCAAGTGCCTTATACACCTCGCCTGCCCATGTTCCAATTGATTCAATGTTCATTTCCTCTTATAATTTAAATTAGTGTTTTACGATTGCAAAGTTGGCTAATTTTTGTCAAACTGCAAAATTTATAACGTTTTTGGCGGTCAATTTATCTTAAATCGCTATATTTTTAACAACCGATTGACTGAAATTGTTAAGAAATAAGTTAATTTTGTGTTATGAAATCAAAAAAGAAAGATGTATCTTCAATTATAAAAGGGGAGGGGACTGTGATCAGGAACACCGGTTCTTCCTATGTTGTCAGACTTGATTCCGGCGAGGAGACGCCCTGCCGGGTAAAGGGGAATTTCAGAATCAAGGGTATACGGACCACGAACCCCGTTGCCGTAGGAGACCGTGTCACGGTCGCGGGTTCCGCGGAGGATGCGGATTATATAACAGCGATTGCTCCGCGCCGCAATTATATCATAAGGCGTGCGTCGAATCTTTCAAAAGAATCTCATATTCTTGCAGCGAATCTCGATTGCGCGGCTCTGGTAGCGACATTGCGTGACCCTCAGACACCAACGACCTTCATCGACCGTTTTCTTGCCACAGCCGAGGCATATTCCGTTCCGGCGATGATAGTTCTCAACAAGACAGACCTCTGGGATGAAGACGACCGTATGCTCGGCGATCTTGTTGCCGGTCTTTACCGCTCGATCGGTTATCCGGTGTTCGAGGTTTCCGCGCAGACAGGTTCCGGTCTCGAAGCCCTTGTGGAAGAATTGCGAGGCAAGACAACACTCTTTGCCGGAAACAGCGGTGTCGGCAAGTCTTCTCTCATCAACGCGATAGTGCCCGGCGCCGACCTGAAGACCGGAAGGATTTCAGACATGCACCGCACCGGCATGCATACCACTACGTTCTCGGAGATGATATCTGTTCCGGGCGGAGGGGATATCATAGACATTCCCGGTGTCAAAGGATTCGGAACCATAGACTTCAAGCCTGAGGAGGTGTCGCACTTCTTTCCCGAAATCTTCAGAATTGGTTCCGGTTGCCGTTATTCCGACTGCAAGCATACCGGCGAACCCGGCTGCGCCGTTGTTCCGGCGGTAGAGGAGCATCTGATTTCCGAAAGCCGTTATGCCTCCTATCTCTCCATACTTGATGAGTTGAACGATCCGACAAAATATCGCAAACCGTTCTGAATGAAACCACAAAAAATG
>CAMWMW010000065.1 GCA_947175455.1 uncultured Porphyromonadaceae bacterium
GGTTTACGGGATCAGCTGCGCAGTACGCGTAGGGGGAGATGTGGGTGTATTCGGAGGCTTTACTGTCCGGGGAGTCGAATCCGCAGAGCAGCGGGGAGTATAGGCGTGCGCCGAAATCGCAGGAGCTGAACCCGAACTCGGAGGTGTATTCCTTTCCACCGAACTTGCGGCGGTTTGCCTCCGGGCTGTAAGCCGTGGCGTGCGGGATGCCGTAGGGATAGTAGTCGGTGAACTGTACCGGAGTCCCGGTCTTTGCGTTTATTATACCGATAACGTTCCCCTGATAGTCGGTGACGTACACGTGGAACACACCTCTGCTGTCGAGGTATCCTCCCCCGACCTGTGTGCGGTCTAGGCTTCCGTCAGTGAATTCATAGCTCCCGTAGATGTCGCGTCTGCGTAGTATCCTCCCGTCCGTGTCAACGAACACCTCCGACAGCTTTTCTCCTGTCGCGGCATAGCGGTAGCATATCTCCTCACCCGAAACGAAGGACACCCGCAGCGGCTTACCCGTCTCGCTCCATTCGATGTCCAGTATCCCGCGTGACGGATCGGAGGTCAGGTTGCCGTACGTACATCCGGTTCCCGATGCGATTATCTGCGGCTGGTTCTCGATCAGTGCATCTTCGGCATCATCCCCGTATACTTTATTTATGCGGTTCCCATTGCGCATTACCGCCTTATCGACGATTGTGCCGAATCTGTCACCGGGGAGCATGCCGCTCCTTTTTATGTATGTCAGATTCGCCTGCCTGTCATAGTCATACGACGCGGAGAAATTCATTTTCCGGTGGGTGTCGGAAGAGAATGCCGCCCGTGTCAGGAATCCTAATGTATTGTAGTAATAGTCGTATCTTCCCCTGTATTCACCCAGTTCCGAAGTCCTTGACGTTATTCTCCCGCACCAGTCCGCCACCACGCCGCCGTCGCCATACGTAAGCTGTTGACCGAACTCCGGCATCGACCATCCGGACACGGCACCCCGTATGTCGCGGGTGATGTCCCTTGTCAACGAATTACCGTTGTATGCGATGCTTCTCACGTTGCCCGTCTCATCGAATCCGTTGACAATTGATGCCTGCGTGTTTGCTGCGTTACCATCTGCAGTAACCTTCGCGGACAAAATGCGCCCGAAGGGGTCGTAGGCATACGATGTCGAGTGTGACCACCCGTCACCGGAACCGTCGGCAAGAGTCTCCGTCACTAACGAAGGCAGTCCGGCAACAGTCGGGACAATCTCCGATATCAACTGTCTTCCGTCGGGAAATTCTGATTCCGATCTCACGAGTATACCGCCCGGAGCGTAGCTCATCCGGGTCATTACGCTGCCGCCCCCATTGTCAGACAGTCCCGGAGCTTGCAACACCGCAGCAAGAGAGCCCGTCTGCATGCCCGTGTTGTCATAATAGCTGGCTGTCAGCATCGTGGCGTTGGAAATTGATACGGCTTCTCCCGTGCTGCAGGATATCGAGTAGCCGGTCCCGAGGAATCCTTCACCGATATTGCCCGTGAGGGCAGTCGTGACGGGTGGGGTAGAGTCCGACATGTCGGATGACCATAAGCGCGGTATGTCCGAGCATGTCCCGGTCACTGCCTGCCGCCCGAAAGAGTCATATATTATAAAAGAACACCTTCCACTCGCCGCGAGGTTGCCGTCCTGCGTGAATGAAAGCCTTCCCTCACTGTCGTAAGCGTATCTCACGGCCGCACAGCCCGGAGTTTTCATCGAGCGCAGTCTCATTGCGGAATCATATGTGTAGACGAACGCGTAATCTGCGATTAGGGAATTTGTTGCCAGCTGCCATGTCGATTCTGTCGACTTTAACTTCCGGGAAGCCTCCGGCGGAAGAACTACAAGTGGATTCCCCCAGGGATCGTGTATGGTGTACGTATCGGCATATATCCCTGAGGATATTACTCTCCTGACAAGTACCGTATTGCCGGCTGCATCCGAGAAGGTCAGTTTCCTCGCACCGTTCCCGTCGGTCTCCGCGATACAGTCAAGTTCCCCGTCGGACCATACACCGGAAGATTCCAGTGTGTTCCCGTCGCATGAATAGCGGATCACCCGGTATTCACCTGTCTGCGATCTTGAGCATAGCTTCTCCGCGTATGCTGGATGTTGCCGGAAGTCGGCACCCGGAAGGGAAGATTCTGTCGGCATGTTGTCATGGGATGCCGGATAAACCATCTCCCGGTAGGCGGTGGCATCCGAATATAGGGTTATGGCAGCATTCTCCAGTGGCATGTCAGAATCGAGAGCTTCATTCACTTCTGACAATGGAAGCGGGTTCCATGCCCTTGTCGTGCGGTGCAACGCATCGTACGACCATGCGCCCGTAACGACATCCCCGCCCTGTCCGAAGTCCTTCTTAAGTTCCAGCCTCGGCATCCCGAATCCGTCGTGCCGGGTTATTGTTTCAGCGAAGGTGCCCTCCGAAGCGGACGTCCCGTTGACAAGAGTCCGCCCGGATATGGCATTCTGTCCGTCCACGCCTGATGATTGCAGGTCATATCCGTATTTTTTTATTATCTTGCCGTCAGGGTTTGTTTCCGACACGAGTCTGCCTCCCTCGTATCCGTAGGATATGGTTGATCCATCCGGAACTGTCACCGATGTGCATCCCGTCAGCTCTTCGTGCGTGAATGAGGTTGTCAGGGACGCTGACCGGTTGTCTCCCTTTACCGTCAGAGACATCAGCTGGTCCTCCTGTCCTGCTATGGTTCCCCAAGAGTATACGTTCTCCGGTTTTCCTCTCCGCTTCACGCCAGCCGGTTTTCCGTAAGGTGTGTATCCCGACACTGCCAGTCTGTCTACCGTCTTCCCCGAAGGGGAGGTGAGGGTGATCGCCGTTGGACGCCAGCAAGAGCCGTACCTTCCATATTCCGTTTTCTTTGTTATAGTGTCCCGTCCATCCGCAATCCATATCTCCAGCACCGGAAGAGTCTTTTGTCCGGCAGCCGTCATTGTCCGGAACACCTTCGGTGTCATGTTTGATGAATATGCTGTGTAATGCTCCATTATACGGCCGCCCTCACGCAGGCGCGTCCCTATGTGCAGGCGCATCCCGTTCGACATGCTTACGCTGTCGGAGCCGAACGGATTGTGCACATTTTCGATGCCGGGCATGATCGGGAGATCAGAAATGTCTTTCCCTATCGCCCGTATGGGTATCAGCATGGGAGCTGTCGTGGAATACAGATGCTTCACGGAGGCGAGACGGCTCGAACCGTCCGGGAAATATCGTGTGGCGGCAACTGAGTCGAGACGTGTGTTCAGATGAGTCATCGAGATCTCTGAGAATGTGAAATCTGAAGTTGACTGCCAGTCCCATTTCCGTACTCCATAGGCGTTTATTATGTCGCGCACTGCCGCGTCGTGGAAAAAACCTGTCTGTATTGTCGCAGAGTCGATGGTGCAGTGGAAATACTTCTCGCTGACAATCGGGTGGTATTCTCCGTTACGGTGTCCGTATTCCGTTTTCTCAATGAGCACCGGTGCCGCTCCAAGTCTCTCCTCGAAACCTCCGGGCAGGTTGCAGCCATGTCCGAGCGCGAGCCTTACCCCTTCCGGCACTCCTTGCGGGGGCAGCATTATTTCCCCTATATTCCTGTCAGCGTTCATGCCGTATCTCGGTAGCTGCGCCGGGACGAAGCGCAGCCTGCACCTTGAAAGGTCGTATCTCCTGACTGTGCGTATGGGAACCGTGACGGCTGTGCCGCTGACAAGTTCCGTCACTTCCGCGTAACGCATTGTGGCGCGTTCCGGGGAGAATCCTGGAATTCTGGGGCGGGAGAGGAACGACAGGGTGGTGGATACGTCCGGTTGCGGGGCTACGGGTCGAAGACCCATGTAGCTCTGTTCTCCGCTCATGGATATGAACGCGGATGCGTTGACATTTACAAAATCGATGTCGCATTCAGGTGATGAATACATGAACTCCCGTATTCTCATTCTTCCGGAGACGGCATCTTTGTCAGTTATTCTGCGAATGCGCACACCTACCGGGATGCGGCATGAGGGTACGGATGGACCGAACGGCGCGAAGGTCACAGGATCCGAAGGTTCGTACTGGTATTCTGTGACGAGACCGAGCGCGTTGGAGTGCGATCTCAAGGTGCGCGCGTGCGCGTGACCGGCACTGAATTTCGCCGCATCGGCAACGTTGCCGGTGTTTATGTCTATCACCGCCCTGTGTCCCGTCGTGGGTCCGTTGGCGAAACCGAAAATATCGCATCCCCAGACTTCGGACGGCAGGTTGTAAGCGAAGGTATGCTTGTCAAGCAGGACACCCTCTGACTTCACGGTTATCCCTTTGAGAATGGATGGCACACTTGCCGACTGCGTTATGTCGAAAGAGATGTCACGCACGCACCTGCCTCCCGGTGTAAGGACGCGGACAGAACTGAGCATCTGCGGAATGTCATTGCCTCCCGACAGTTTTCTCGGGGAATGAGTGAAGACCAAGGTTGCCGTGCGCGATGATATGCGTTGAAGGATCTTCTGGTCGTGGAAGGTTGTAATGGCTTTGGTTGAATTTCCCGTGTCCGTGGTGCCGTTGTCGTAGGATACCTCCACGGAAGGAAAAGACTGGCTTCTGTTCAGGATTGTATATGTGCCCGCTGAAGGTCCGTCACTCCTCGACCACGTTCCCACGGATGCGTAGGAGTAGGTCACGGTCTCTCCTTCGGGCGAGGTCACTGAAGAGAGGTGCCATGCCGACACGGCGTTCCGGTAGCTGTCGTCTCGTGCGGGAACTGCAAGCACCATCGGATGGTAGGTGAAGTCGATGTGCTCGCGGACGGAGAATACGTAACGTGTGCCGTCGGGTGATATTATTGCGAAATCCCTGACCCCGTCCCGTGTATCGCCGCAAAATTCTATTGTGTTGTCGCTGCGCGGGGTCTGTATTATGCATCCGTCCATGATTACGAACGATCCGGAACCTGCGGCACAAGAGTAGCTATAGCGATCGAGCATCGCCTCTTTGGCGTGTTTTTCGAGATCGATGAAATATTGATGACCGGTGGAACTGGAATTTACCGACAGAGTGCTGCGTATGTCGACAGTGTGCTGTTCATCAGGCATCCCGAGTATTGTCCTTGCCACGCATCCGCCACCTGAGAAGCTCCATCCAAGCCCTGTCCATCCGGCACGTTCGTCCATGCGGTAGCCACGTATGGAATAACGCATGGACAGGGAGGTGCGGATGTCGCCACAGTCCCACTCGTACAGGGGGATTGCAAGGGAAGCTGTTCCCTCCGCATATGATATTTCCTCGTCGGAGTGCCGGAGCATCGCCGCCACTTCCGGCGACGGGGGAGCGACCATTTCCGCGATCGATGTCGGCGGTCGCCATGCGTCTCCCGATGCTGGAGCGCGATGCACCGGGGAAATACTGTCCTGTTTGCTGGCATTGCCGGCTTGTGCCGGCTTGAGGAGCAGTGCTGACAGTAGAAACACGACTGGTATGACGATCCTACTCATGACGTGGTATTATTGTTCTTGATATATGTTTGGCTTCATTGGAAATCGATACAACTATCTCATTCCCAGTAAATCGGGAGATGTCAATTACGCATGCATCCGTGGCAGAATGCGTCAGCAGCACTCTGCCAGCGATGTCGGTAATGATCACGTTGAATTCTCCCGGAGACGATACATCCAGGGAATTGCCCGTCACTTCAAAATGTGGAGCCTCGGCTGCTTCTTTCATTTGCTCCGTTTGTTGGAGATAGACTGGAGTTTTACTTCCCTTTCTTGAATACTGTCTGTCGAAACCGGATCCGACAACGTTGAGTGCCCTTGGGAAACATACAGACTCGACGGTTATTGTGGTGTCATTCGCTTTGGAGATGCGCTCTATGCTGCGTGTCATGGCATACGGAATGGAATTATCTTGCCCGGCTCTCCACGTTGTTTCGGTCTCAATGAATTTGGGAAACAAGTTTTTTGAGGTTTCTCCCTCACCGGATATCTGCCGTCTGCAATAGGAGACCCGTATTTTCTCTGCCGTTACATCATGGAGCGTATCCCCCTCAGCCAGGATAAGGAGCGGACACCGAGATTGGGTGATGATGTAAGAACCGGAATCACTGTAAAGGAACGACCTGTCGCGGCGGGTATCTGAGGAATAGACTGTGTCGGCTGCGACATGAGGGGAAAGGATAATGCGGGATTCCCTTTTTTCTCTGCAAGTCTCTCTGTGCCGAAGTTCGAGCGTGTCCGCACGCTGGCTGAAGCGCAGCCATTCGTTGCCTCGGTGCTCAATGATGTGCGAGTCTTTCCTGAAATACTGCCATTCAACTGCAGACCCGTATTTGCTAACGAATGAGAAATCCGTAACCGAATCAGTTTTGATGCGCACATCCTCCATACGGAATCCCGAAACAACCCTCTACGGCATATCCGGGGAGGTGACCGCGGCAATAGTCATCAGGAGTGAGAGTGGCAGAAATAAGGCCATTATCTTCAAATTTGTAACATTGTGCTTAATAAAACTGCCGAAAGATAGTAAATTTATTTTATACTGTCAAAAATAATAAGGAATTAATAAAAATAATTACTTATTATAATTACACATGAAGAATTATAATTACACCTGAGGAGGTTTTTTCGAGGGAATTTCACGAGTTGAAGAATGAGCATAGCGTGCTATGCGATTGAATTACAAGGCTAAAATAGCAAAAAAATAACAAGTTTTATAGTGCAAGATTTCATTACTTACATATATCGGTTAATTTTTAAACAACTTCTTAACATATGAATGATATGTCAAAACTCCGGACAACTCCAAGCACTAACAAACCATGATACAACCGGTTTTATGGTTGTCGCCATAATCGTGTTTTGCTTTTAAGGGTGGTTGTTGAGTGGTTGGAGGATAAATAAGTGTTTGGAAAATAGTGTATTGTTTTGTGCTTGCAGATAAACGAAGATTGGATGATGTGGAAAATATTTTTGTAGTTAGAGAAAATTGTGTTAACTTTGCGGCTGAAAACGGTTGGCATTATGCCATCAAAAGGGAACCGGGTGAGAATCCCGGACAGTCCCGCTGCGGTAAGTCTCCATACAGACTTCGGCAAAAATCACACTAAGACAGCATGATAACAGCGTCTCTGCCACTGACCTCCGGGTCGGGAAGGCGTGCCGAAGTTGAGACAAGTCCGAAGACCTGCCGTTTTTGAGGAGTCATCCGGCATAGAGCCGGTTTGGTTTCTGGATATGTTGGTCACTCTTTCGAGGAAAAGAGAACATATGAAAGGTATTATTGAATCAAAGAAATCATTAAAGAAAGCCGTTGTTATGGTTTTTGCCGAGGTGTTAGGATGCATCCCGGCATTCGGTGTGTCTGTTTCCGAACGCGGCACCGCATATGAGGCGGCGGACACCGCCGGCAGGAATCTGCAGGAATTCGAGGTGGTCTCGGAGCGGGTCCGCAAAGAGGTGACGAGTACCGCGCCGTTGTTCAATCTGACCAACGAGCGTATGAAGACGATGGGAGTGACCGACATTTCCGATGCCCTTCATCGTCTGCCCGGTGTCAATATAAGGGATTACGGCGGCGCAGGAGGCATGAAGACCGTGTCGGTGCGAGGTTTCGGCACAACGCATACCGGTGTCATCTATGACGGAATCGTTCTCAGCGATTGCCAGAGCGGAAAAATTGACCTTTCAAGATATTCGCTTGACAATCTCGGCAGCCTTTCTCTGATTGTCGGCGACAACAATGACATATTTGTTCCAGCCAAGGCTTCGGCTTCCGCCGCAACAATCGTATTGTCTTCGATGTCTGTGTCCGGTCCGATGGATTCATTGTGGCATGTCACCGGACAGATGCGATTCGGCTCATTCGGCACTTATAACC
>CAMWMW010000066.1 GCA_947175455.1 uncultured Porphyromonadaceae bacterium
TCGCATTTCTGATGGCTACATGGAACATAGCGTCGCTATGGGATGAATTCCAGAAGATATTAGGACTTATTCTCGGGTCAATGGGTGGTCTTTTCATGCTCGGAATGCTTACAAAAAGGGCAAATTCCGGAGGGGCGATAATTGGAATTGTGGTGAGTATACTTGTTCAGATTTTCGTTGCAAGATTCCACACCCTTCACCTCCTTCTCTATACGGCATCAGGCTTTGTATCCTGCTTTGTGGTCGGATACGCGGCAAGTTTCCTCTTTCCTGATTCAAACAAAAGAACAATCACTTCAAACAATAACAACATATGAAGGAACCATTATTAAAAGGATTAATCGCAGCTCCGTTCACACCGATGAACGAAGACTGCACGATCAAGACTGAAGCGATTCCTGCGTATGCGGATTTCATTGCGGCAAAAGGATGCCTCAAGGGAGTTTTCATCTGCGGAACATCGGGAGAAAGCGTATCGCTTACTCTCGAAGAGCGTAAAAAAATTGCAGAGGCTTGGACTGATGCCGCGAAAGGGAGGTTCAAAGTCATAGTCCATGTCGGCGGAATGTCGCAGCCCGACTGCGTGGAACTTGCCGCTCATGCCGCTTCTGCAGGAGCGGACATGATTGCGGCAATGGCACCCGGCTTCTTTAAACCTGCCTCTGTCGCAGATCTTGTGTGCTTTTTCAAGCCTGTGGCAGCGGCTGCCCCTGAACTCCCTTTCTTCTATTACAACATGCCTTCGATAACAGGAGTGTCACTGCCTGTGCATGAGTTTCTTGAAGAGGGTAAAAAAGAGATTCCCACACTCGCCGGAGTTAAGTTCACTCACAACAATCTCATGGAGATGCAGCAGTGCATAAATCTCAACGATGGCGAATTCGAGGTGCTGAACGGATTTGACGAGATTCTTCTTGCCGGTGTGGCTTGCGGTTGCAAGGGTGCAGTGGGAAGCACTTACAATTACATCCCCGGAATCTATCAGGGCATTCTGGATGCCATGGAGGCGGGAAATCTTGAAGAAGCCAGAAGAATGTCTAAAAAGGCGGTTGATATAGTAGATGTGCTCGTTAAACACGGTGGCGGCACGCGTGCCGGCAAGATTTTCATGAAACTTGCGGGATTTGACTGCGGTCCGTGCAGATTGCCGATTGCTCCTTGTTCCGAGACGGAACTTGCAAAGACTCGTGAAGAACTCGAAAAGACCGATTTTTTCAAATACGCCACGGTCTGACCTTGGGCGGAGTAGACACACGCTCCCCTTGACAACGAAAAACTATAGCTGTCACAAATGCGACAGATCTCATGTCGCCTTAAAATCAATTTTATTATGAAAAAGTATTTATATGTCATACTATGCTGTCTTTTATCGTTTCCGATGGCCGCAATGGCAGAACCGTACACCCTGGAAGGTGTGGTGCTTGATGAAACCGGCGAGACTTTGCCGGGTGTCTCGATTCTCGTTAAAGGAACCCAGAGGGGTGGAACCACAGATGTGAACGGCATCTTCAATATTCAGGTCTCAAACGGAGAGACGCTTGTATTCTCATATGTCGGTTATGCCACAAAAAGTGTAAAAATAGCAGGTCAGAAATCACTTGAGGTGAAGCTTGAAATCTCACAGGACTCGCTTGACGAAGTTATTGTCGTAGGTTACGGAACACAGTCAAAGCGCACCGTGACGTCTTCAATAGCATCTGTCAACGGTTCCACTCTTGAAGGCTCGCCGATCAATACGGCAGGCGAAGGTCTTAAGGGAAAGATTGCCGGTGTGCGTGTTTACAACGGAAACAACACACCCGGTGCGGAGGCAACCTTTATCGTAAGGGGTGGTTCTTCAATATCCCAGAATAACGAGCCTCTCATCCTGGTTGACGGTATAGAACGCAGCATGGAGGGTATCAATCCCAATGATATAGAATCAATTGAAGTGCTGAAAGACGCTGCTTCTTCAGCAATTTACGGTTCAAGAGCTTCAAACGGTGTCGTGCTTATCACTACCAAAAAAGGTGCGCCGGGACGAATGAGAATCACATTCGAGGCTTCATTCGCTCATGAGGATGTGGAGCGAATGATCGATTATCTGCCGGCAGAGGTCGCAGTTCCATTGATGCGAGACCGTTGGTCGACGGGACCTTCTCCTAACAAGAATTTTGACGATGGCTATGCTTATTCGGCAGGTAACACGTCCGCTTCAATTTATTCCACACGCTATCTGCAGCCGGGCGAATCCGTGCCGGCAGGATGGAAGTCTTGCGTTGACCCGCTGGATCCTTCCAAAACCCTCGTTTTTGAAGACAACGACTGGTCGAGAGAATGTTTCCGTCCCGCATTCTGGCAGAACTATTATCTGGGAGTAGACGGAGGAAACGATTTGCTCAATTACGTGGGTTCGATCGGTTACACCAAGGACAGCGGTGTCGGTGTAGGAACAGGATTCAACAGATTCAGCGCCCGAGCCAACGTAGTTGCCAAAATACGCAAGAATCTCAAATTCACCTCAGCGATAGACTACAGCCAGACAAATACAGAGGCATATGCAAGCCAGTATCAGGTGATCTCCAGAGGTCTTATGACTCCTTCGACCCAGCGCAGAACATATGTAAGCGATGACCAGTGGTTTGGAACTCCTACCCCCGGACCGAACGCTACATCTCCTAATCCTACATTCTATAGTTATTATAATGACAACAGCAATAGGGTCAACCGCACTGGTCTTGTCGGGACTCTTGACTGGGAACCGTTGAAAATGTGGCATATCGTCGGCTCCGCCTCTTTCTTCACACAAAGCAGTTCTACGGATGCATTCCACAGAGCGGATCCTCTTAACGGCACACGTTGGGCGGATGCAAGCAACACCGACATACAGCGTATGAAACTCGAGGCATATACGAATTATTCCCGCACTTTTGCCGACAATCATTCACTGAGCGCAATGGTGGGATATTCATATCAGAAGTACGACTACCGCTATCTCTATGCCAAATCCCAGGGACATGCGACTGACAAAATTCCTACTCTTAACGCAGGCTCCACCTATACAGCTGCGACTTCAACCAAACAGAAGGATATCAATATCGGATATTTCGGACGAATCAATTATGATTACATGAAGAAATACATGCTTACGCTGACATTCCGCGAAGACGGGTCGTCAAGATTCGCAGAAGGCAACCAGTGGGGATTTTTCCCCGGAGCATCGGCAGGATGGGCAATGCACGCCGAAGATTTCATGCAGCAGATCGAATGGATCAATAACCTTAAATGGCGCGTCAGCTATGGTCAGACCGGTAATAATTCAGTAGGATATTATGACGCATTGGGACTTTACTCAATCACAACAAGCTATGACGGACAACCGGCTGTAATAACTTCTGCAATGCCGAATCCCACTCTGAAATGGGAAAAGACAACACAGCTTGACGTCGGATTCGATTTCTCAGTGCTTAACGACAGAATCGCATTGAATGTCGATTACTTCAACAAAATTACAGACAACCTCATCACTACCCGTACACTTCCCAATACCTCCGGTTTCGGATCAGTTCTTACAAACCTCGGCAAAGTGCGATTCCACGGATTCGACCTCGAACTCAACACAAGAAACATAGTTACCAATGATTTTACGTGGGAGTCTAAATTCACTATAACTTATGTGAAAAACAAAGTGCTGAAACTGCCTGAAGAAGAAGGTGAAAACAAGCGCGATAAAAACCGTCAGGGGGGATATAAAGTCACTATGGCAGACGGCTCCATATATGAATTCGGCGGTACCGCAGAAGGTGAGCCTCTCGGTAGAATCTATGGATACAAGCATGCGTACATCATCACAACCCCGGAACAGGCGAAGAACGCCAATTATGACGCTTCATCCAAAGGATGGGACTGGACCACAGGAACTCGCCTCGGCACCGGCAAGAAGACGATCGGTGATTATGAATGGTGTGACCTTAACGGAGACGGCATCATCAACGGTAACGATATGTACGAGCTTGGAAATACTATCCCGACGACTACGGGAGGTCTCAGCAACACATTGTCATATAAAGGTTTCACTCTGAATGTGTTCTTCGATTTCGCACTCGGCCATTCGGTTTGTAACGGATTCCTGCAGCGTCAGATGTGTAACTTTATGAACGGCAACACTTCTATTCCTTCGGAGGTATTGAAGGCATGGAATGTCGGAGATGATCCCGCAAAAGCGAAATATGCCCGTTTCTCCGGAAATGACTCTGACGAGCTGAACAAAAACTATCGTCCCAATTCAGACATATTCTGTCAGAAGGCAGACTATCTGTGTCTGCGTGAAGTGTCGCTGAGCTATCAGATGCCCAAGAAGATTATCAGGAAGGCGGGAATGCAGGATGTGCGTTTCACATTTGCCGGCAATAATCTCCATTATTTTACCAACGTGATAGGTATGTCGCCTGAGGTGGGAACTACCGACTCTTATTCGGGAACCAACAACTATCCCCCGATCAGAAAGTTCTCCTTCAGTGTGAAAGTATCATTCTAATTGCCATTAAAAAGAATAATTATGAAAACGAGAATAATTTCAGGCGCGCTTCTGATATGCGCAGCATGCGGTCTTACCGCGTGTCACGATGATTTGAATGTTACGCAGCCAAGTCAGCTTACTTCCCGTTCTATGTGGAATGAGGAGAGTGATGCCGAGACGGCAGTCAACGGACTCTATACTCTTCTTCGTTCAACAATGGCAGACGGTATGATGGTCTGGGGAGAACTGAGATCAAATCTGTATAAATCCGGTAATGTCAATGACGCGTTCTTCAACAGAGTGGGAACGAATGTGATCATGATGAACGATGCCGGCACCAACTGGAACAGCCTTTATCAGACTGTAAATGCCGCAAACCTTATATTGCGACATGTGCCGGACATTGCGTTTGTAAAGTCGACAGACCGCGATGAGGCTCTTGCCAATGCGTATTTTGTAAGGGCGCTGTGTTATTATTATATAGCAAGAACCTGGGGTGACGCTCCTCTTCTTACGAGAGGCTTCGAATCAGAGCGTCAGGAAGATATGTATCCGACCAGAACTCCTGCCGCAGAGTTGTTTGCTCTGATAGAATCCGACATAACCGAAGCTTTGCGGCTCATGCCTCCGGGAAAGAAACTGCATCAGGCATCGCCTGCGGCTATCAATATGCTTAAGGCGGATTATTATCTCTGGAAAGCCTCGCGTCTTGGAGGCGGTCGTGACAGTTATGCCACAGCTCTTGCCGCCGCGAATGATGTAATCGGCGCCGGTTATGAACTGTTGCCGAAATGGGCGGATATTTTCAGAACAGACAATGAGAACAACAACGAATTCATTCTTACTTTCCCCTTTACCGTGGGTGAGAATGTAACGGCAGGTTCTTCTCCCAATTCATATTCTTACTATCTTGCCCCGCGTAACGATGCGACCCGTCTTGAGGCAAACGGCTTCAGTCCGGATTATGTGCCGACCGGCTCGCATGCGCAATATGTTGTAGTCACAGACGAATATCGTGATTTCCTTCTAAGTGATCCTGATGATGTCAGAGGTGCGGCAAGTCTCAGAATATACACGGAGCCTTTCATCACCCAGTCGGTACTCGTAGACAGAATCATAATCAAATTCAAAGGATCGTGGGAAAGCAATACGCGAGTCTTTGACAATGACATGCCGCTTTATCGTCTGGCAGAGGCATATCTGCTGAAGGCTGAAGCCGCAAACGGGATGGATGACATCACAACGGCAACAGCTGCCCTGAATGTAGTGGCAAAGCGTGCACGCGGCATTGACGGGTATTATAAGAATCTTGACAAACGCGGTGTGACAGAGGCAATCATAAACGAGTCGAAGATGGAGTTTGTCGCCGAAGGAAAGATGTGGTGGCTGTACCTGCGCACAAACACCGAGTTTGAGCTGATTTCAACACTTGTAGGCAGAGAGGACGAGAAAAACGTCACTCTGTGGCCGGTGGCGAATGTCTGCATAACGACAAACCCAAGAATAGAACAGACAGAAGGTTATAAATAAACAGAAGGTTGTAAATAATGGGAAAGGTCTGTAAAAAAACGTTGTTGGTCACAATGTGGTCTGTAATCTCTCTGGCGGTGCCTTCGGGCACCGCCGGGGGAACCACGGTGGAGATGCTGCCACTTGATGTTCCGGTGCTGACACACAAGGAATATAGTCCGGTGTTGCATTTTCGTGTTGTCGGCAATGGTGACAAGCCTTGGTATTTAAATGAAATCAAGGTTTCACTGAAAGGGTCATCCCTTCCGGGAAAGGGAGTGAGGTCTGCCTCTCTCTTTACCGATACAAAAACGGATGTGTATGGCAGAAAAGACCCGGGTCGACTGCTGTCGGTAACGCAGCCAAAAGGGAAGACAATACACTTCAGTCCCGGATATAAGACGATGTCTGACACTCTTGAGTGCTGGCTGACTCTGAATCTTGATAAATCATCTTTTTCTCCGAAGGCGAAGCTCGTTGTTTCCACATTGGAGATAAAAACCTCTGATGGAATGGTGATGCCGGTGAATTTCGTTCCGGTGACAAGGAGAATCGGAGTGGCTGTGCGCAATCCCGGTCAGGATGGCATACACACTTCGCGTATTCCCGGGTTGGAAACGACCTCAAGGGGAACCCTGATCGCATTGTATGATGCACGCAATGAAAGAGACGATGACCTGCAGGGCGACATTGATATCGCGATCAACCGTTCCACAGACGGTGGACGCACCTGGGGACCTGTGATAAAGGCAATAGACATGGGCGAATATGGAGGTCTTCCGGAACGTTACAACGGTGTGAGCGATGGTTCCGTGCTGTATGATCCTAAAGAAGACGTGGTCTATGCGACCGGTTTGTGGATGCATGGAATCCTTGACCCAAAAGACGGAAAGTGGGTGGAGAATCTGAACGATACATCTACCGTATGGAACCACCAATGGAGGTCGTTCGGCTCACAACCCGGATATGACATAAAGAGGAGTTCGCAGTTTCTCATTTCAAAAAGCCGTGACGACGGGCAGACATGGAGCGAGCCTGTGAATATAACGAGTCAAGTGAAAGATAGTGCACATTGGCTGCTTGCTCCGGCTCCGGGCAGAGGTATTGTGATGAAAGACGGAACCCTTGTTTTTCCGGCGGAGGGCAGAGACAGCGCAGGTGGGGCTTATTCCACTATAATATATTCCCGCGACCAAGGAAAGACATGGACTTGCGGCACTCCCGCCACGTTCAATACCAATGAATGCCAGGTGGTGGAACTGTCTGATGGTTCTCTGATGCTGAATGCACGCCATAGGGCTAACCGTAGACTTAAGAACGGCAACGGTCGTGCCATTGCTGTGACAAAAGACATGGGCAAGACCTGGACGGAGCATCCGACTTCAAGAAAAGCGCTTGTGGAACCGGCGTGTCAGGGATCCTTGTATCGCCATGACTACAAACGGAACGGCACTGAAAAGCATGTGTTGCTATTCTCCAATCCTTCCGATACGGACCGTAGAATCAGGCACACTATAAAAGTGAGTTTCGACGACGGGGAAACATGGCCGGAGGAATACTGGATGCTGCTTGACGGAGAATGGGGTGCCGGATACTCCTGCATGACTTCCATCGACAACGAGACAATCGGTATATTCTATGAAGGAAGTCAGGCTGACATACAATTCCAGGCTATTCCTCTCGCCGATCTTCTTAAAGACAGGTATTGAAGTGATTTCAAACGGCTTCTAAGAAATTGTTTAAATTTAATTCGAAATTTTTTATATAGTGAATCTTGTGGCTTCCTTGAGG
>CAMWMW010000067.1 GCA_947175455.1 uncultured Porphyromonadaceae bacterium
GCATTTACTTATTATAAACTAATTTTCAATACTTACTTATTATTAATTTCAAGTTGCAAAATTATAAAAATAAATGTTGCTATGCAAATTTGAGTTTACCGACATTCATTATTGATAGAAAAGGTTGAAAACCTTCACTGCGTCGATATGGTCGGAAACACCCGCCGTTTCTCTCGCCGAATGCATCGCCCAGATGGCATTGCCCATGTCTACACCTCTTATATCGAATTGCGATGAAGAGATGTTTCCGAGAGTCGACCCCCCCGCGACATCCGCATGATTTACAAAATACTGACACCTGACACCTGCTCTGTCACACAACTCAGAGAACACAGCTGCTCCCAGGGCATCTGTCATATACTTGCAATTTGCATTAATCTTTATCACAGGACCGCCTCCTATGACCGGATGATTTGTCGGATCATACTTTTCATTATAATTGGGATGCCACGCGTGGGCATCGTCGGCGGATATCATGAATGAATTTGCCACAGCCATATATGTGTTCTGAGGGTCATCACCTTCAACAATACGGACGATCCGGTCCATCGCGTCACGCAACACCGGCGAGGCGGCTCCCTGTTTGGTTCCGGATCCGGTCTCCTCATTGTCGAAAACAGCCAGAACTCTCGTCGCACCGGATTTCTCCGGCGCCGAGAGCAACGCCTCAAGTCCGGCAAACGCCATCGATAGGTCATCGATTCTGGCAGACTGGAAGTATTCGCCGGAAACACCGGTCAATGCCGCTTTCTCCGCAGGATAAAGACAAAGTTCATATTCTATGATATCCACCGGGGATATTCCGAGATGCGCGGCTACAATGCTTTTTACCACTCCTCCTTCGCGTTTGAAAGTCTCGATCTCCTCTTTGGAATAATAACCCAATACCGGCTTCATGTCTTTCTGCACCGAAAGAGCGTTACCCTCGTTCACACCTCTGTTGAAATGTATGGCAAGATGAGGGATCGTAGCCACAGGTCGCTTCAAATCGACAAGCAATGTGCGCGGATGAAGAGCGTCTTCTCCCTTCACCATGACTCTGCCGGATATCGACAACGGGCGGTCAAACCATGTGTAGAGTATGCCGCCGCCATATTTCTCGACATTCAGGGATACTACTCCCCCGTCACCATAGATTTCGGCGTTCGGCTTTATTTTGAAACACGGACTGTCGCTATGAGCCGATATTATACGGAAACCCTCCTTGCAAATATCTCCTTCTCCGACTATGAACGCAAATATCGCGCTGTCGTTTTTCTTGAGGTAATATTTCCCACCCCGCTTGATATTCCAGCGGTTCTCCTGACGTATTTCTGAAAAACCGGCGGCAACCAGTTCCCTTTCCATTGCGGCGACCGCCATAAAATTACATGTACTCTCATCGAGCCAGTTCAAAAGTCGTTTAATCATTGTCTCCGTTTTAAAGCTGATACCTTATATTGTTAAGCGCACGCATCACATTGCAAAGCGTCTGAGACCAGTATGACTCGAAATTCTCTTTGCACTCTCTGAATGCCGCGGCTGCGTTCTCCCCTTCGGAATCCTTTACAACCGATATAAAATTGTATAATGGTTGAAAAATATCGGCAAGTGACTCGGAAACCGAGGCTGCCACCGGGGTGTCACTGTATTTCATATCCTCCTCGAAAGTCTCGAGAAAGACATCGTCCTCACCCATTACAGCCTCCACGGATCGCCGCACACTCTCGTAGTAATCCTCATCGACATACTCCGGAAAATAATCAAATTCCGAAAACTCCGGAATATCCTCTAAACTGAGATCCGAAAACTCCCAATATATTCGGGGAAGAAATCCGAGAATATCTCTGATGAAATCCTCTCGCTCGCAATCTCTGCAGTTCTCCAGAGCGGAGCAATAACCGGCGGCAATGGACGTAATAGCCATAAGTCTCGACCGCAATTCATCTTCTTTCATCTATAAAGATTGTTTTTTATTATATAATCAAAAACTTCGGGCGGAAGGAAATAGTTGAGATTTTTCCCTTCTTTAACAGACTCTCTCACGAACGATGACGATATCAACGCCTGAGGAGCTTCCGTCATCACTGACACTCCGGCTGGAAGCCGGTCTGTATCGACTTCATATCCCGGTCTGGGATATATGAAAATCTCAAACTCCGACTTTATTCTGTCAGAATCACGCCATTGTGAGAACCTCAGCCAATTGTCTGACCCGATAATCAGCGAAAACACATGCTCCGGATAGGCATCCTTAAGACTTGTGAGCGTACGGTATGTATAAGAAGGAACCGGAAGAGAACACTCGAAATCCGATGCCCTGACCTTGCGGCATCCGGAGGCTACGATTGAAGCCATTTCCATACGGGCGGCATCCGGAGCCGGCTGACTCCCCTTTTTTAAAGGATTCAACGGACTCACCATTATCCATACCTCATCAAGACCGAGCCACTGCGCGGCGTAGTTTGCAATCATCGCATGTCCTGTATGGATAGGATCAAAACTTCCGCTGAATATACCGATACGCATGTTTCCTGACAATTCTTAATGCTGATTGTTTTCTATGAACCCTTTTATCAGAGATTCGACCTCTTCGGCAGCCTTGTCAAGATTATCATTGACTACCCTGCAGTCGAAACGTTCTGAAAAGCCCATCTCATATTCGGCTTTAGACAATCGCTTCATTATTGATTCCTCTGTGTCGGTCGAACGTGCCCGCAACCTGCGTTCGAGTTCTTCTATCGACGGAGGCAATATGAATATTGACATGGCTTCCGATTCATAACGCTCCTTTACATTCAACGCTCCTTTTACGTCTATGTCCATAATAAGGTTTCTGCCTGAATCGGTCACTCTTTCCACCTCGGATGCAAGAGTGCCGTAACATGTGCCTTGATACACCTCCTCCCACTCTACAAAATCTCCGTTTCCGACACGTTTCATGAACTCATCATGAGTCAGAAAATAGTATTCGCATCCATCTCTCTCTTCCCCTCGCGGAAGACGGCTTGTCGCAGAAACCGAAAAACCGAGTTTCAATGCCGGATTCTCAAGCAGCCTTGAAATTATGGTCGACTTGCCGGTTCCTGAAGGCGCCGACAGAATTATTATCTTTCCTTTTTTCATATATTATTGCATCAAAGCACGTTAAGAACCTGCTCTTTGATCTGTTCAAGATTATCTTTCATTTTCACAACAATCTTCTGCATCTCAGCATGATTCGATTTGGAACCGAGGGTATTGATTTCTCTCCCCATTTCCTGTGCGATAAAACCAAGCTTTTTCCCCTGTCCCTCCGAGAGTATTTCTTCACCCCCGAGAGTCTCGCGGAAGTAATTGAGATGAGCTCCCAGACGTTGTTTTTCTTCGTTGACATCAAGCTTCTCGATATAGAATATAAGTTCCTGTTCAAGGCGTCCTGCATCATATTCTATGGATGTCAGTCTTGCGAGCTGATCCTCAAGTCGCGCCTTGATTCTCGGCACCCTCTCATTCTCGAATGGCTCTATGCTGCCCAGAAGCATCTCGATTGCCTCGAGTTTTTCCATAAAAAACATATAAAGTTTTCTACCCTCCTGAATCCTGAACTCGCGAAGGTGCTCCACCGCCTGACGGGTAGCCTCTTCAAGAGCCTTGCGGTCATCTTCATCAGCTGCGACCGTTTCGGTTTTCATCGCATCCGGCATACGGAGCAAAAGCGAATACCAGTCAGCCGGCTCGGGAAGCGACAGCTCCTCGCCAAGCGTTTCAAACTGTTTCTTGTATACAGCCATCAACGGAATATTCAATGTGGCGGCAGCTTCTGTGGCAAGATTATCTATCGACACCGTCAGCTCCACTTTTCCCCGTTCAAGTCCCTTGGCGATGAAATTACGGGTCTCGATCTCATACTCCCTTAAAAAACCGGGAATACGCGTAGAGATATCAAACTGCTTGCTGTTTAGTGATTTCAGCTCTACAGTAATTTTTTTTGAAGAGGAGGAGGCGCAACCACGGCCAAAGCCGGTCATCGACTGTATCATATCCGAATTTTCTGATTTAGGAATCTCTTTTGTGGTATTAGAAGCATTATGTAAGTGTTCAAATTTAAACGATATTAAGTAAAGGAAATCTTTTATACAATCTGCGGCTTCTTTTTTGCCGCTTCCGGTTTGTCGCTCAGTCGAATATATTTATATTCTCCTTCGCTCCGCACCGTAATCGCCTGAAAAAACAAGCTCGCATATTGCATAAATTAAATTCGAACACTTACTTAACACCTACAAATTTACATTTTTATTCTCAAATCTCAAAACTTATATGTGAGCATTGCTGACAAAGACATTGTGGAAGAGACATGGTCGGGCCAGTCGCGGTAGTGTGTGGAACGAACCTTGTTGCTGAATAAGACCGTGCCATATAGTTTCTTCCATAACTGATAATCGAATCTGACTTCCGTGACGTTAAACGATGCCACCGATTTGTCGCCCATGACATTCAGTGTCCTGAAATCCACTTCATCGAGATTTGTTCCCGGCTTGTAGCCTTTCCATGTGAACAGCCTGTAATATTCATGGCTCACGGATAACGATGCCTTTTTCCTGTTCCAGGTGATATTGGCACCCCCTTTGAGAGAAAAGCCGGACGCAAAATTGTAGTTACGCTCATCTGTCCAGTAATGATCGCTGAGAATCGATCCTAAAATAATCGCGTTGGCATGGGCATAGCAATCGAATATATAACGCCTGCGCTCCACATCCCTGAATAGGAAACCTACGCCGAGACTCGCGGGAACTCCCAGTTTATAGGGCACTTTGTCTATGTTTGTGATTGTGTCGCTGTCGTAAAAATCGAAATGCTGGTAAAGACCTATACTGCCTGATGAATTTTTATGATCAAGCACTTCGCGTGACAAAAGCCTGCCCTTGATGTTCAGTTGCGACAGCACTGGCTGATATTTCATCCCCTGCAATTCGGCTCTGACAGTAAAATAGTCATATGGTTTGGTGGATTTTGCCTCAAACCTGTCTCCATACTCAAAATCAAGCATCATTGAGGCACCCACGTAAGGACTACTGATTCTGCCTTGAAATGCCATGGTTTTTACGCCAAGCGACATCTGCATGAATATATTTGGTGTGCCGAACATACGTCCGGACGTTGCCCTGCGCCGCCATGCCTGTCCGGTGACAATCCTGTTTATCCCGCGCATCGGAGAAAGGAGGAATGATGCGAATTCCCGTTCGAAACGCTCAAGCCCCCCTGTCCTGTCATCAAGCAAGGCGTCGGAGGCTCTGAAAAGTGTCTCGCCAAGAACAGCGCCGCCTATGGGCGTTGCAATGACATCATTGGTAGAAGGATACTCACATTCCATAAATAGCTCCCACATCGCACTCCCGGCTATGGCAAACAGTTCGGACTGCCAGTAATTGAAACCGTTGGAACGTCCGGCTGCATAATAAAGACTGCCGTTATAAGGATGCAGAAACGTATTGGTGCCCAACTGGTCATTATCCCATATAAATCCATGTTTGAAATTCTCCTTGATAGTGTTAAGGCTGATGTATGCCCAGTCCCCATGCTGAACATATCTGTCAAACGCCCACAGCCCTATATTGAATCCCGCAACTTCTCCCGCCGCGCGCCAGAAGTGCTTTTTGCCATAATATGCCAGATCCGTTGAATCCGGCATGACTTGCCTCACCATATTGTACTTTATCGGCATCTGGGCAACACACCTCTGCGGCACAAAGGCAACTGTCGCCAGAACAGCCACACATACACAAAATAATATGTATACAATTCTTTTCACCGCAATTCGTAACCTTAGCAATATAACACCCGTAGAGCATCATATGTTGAAAAACAGTAACGGCATTTTCCGTCAGTGACGGAAAATGCCGTTACAAATCCTTACGAAGTCCGGACTCCGGATTACATTACATTCAGATCACGAAGCACCTGGTCGATATGCTCTTCAGCTTTCTTCACAATGGCTTCATATTCGTCTTTGGATTTCATATCCTCGCGAACTTCCACATAGAACTTGATCTTCGGTTCTGTTCCGGAAGGACGGATGGAAACCTTGTCGCCGGCTTCGGTGAAGAACTGGAGAACGTTTGATGTTGTCGGGAAATCAAGTTTTGTAACCTCTCCGGTTTTAAGATTGCGGCAGTTGAGGTCTGAGTAATCCTTGATAGCGGTGACAGGACTTCCGGCGAGTTCTTTCGGAGGATTCTCGCGGAAGTTCTTCATCATTGCCACAATCTCTTCAGCTCCGCTCTTTCCGGGACGGACTACGCTGACACCACGCTCGCGTGAGAAACCGTAAGTAGCGTAAATGTCTACAAGAAGTTCATAAAGGTTCATACCTTTGTCGGCAGCCCATGCCGCAGCCTCTGCGATAAGAGAATTGGCAGATATGGAATCCTTGTCTCTGACAAATGTTTCGGCAAGGAAACCGTAGCTCTCTTCTCCGCCGCCGATATAACGACCTGTTGTCTCCATGTTGCGCATCACATCGGCAATCCATTTGAAGCCTGTGTAGCAGTCGAAGCATTTGATGCCGTTGGCATCTGCGATTCTCTTCACAGTCTCTGTGGTCACGATTGTCTTCACACAGTATTCGTTGCCATTGAGAAGCTTCTTCTCCACATTCTGTGTAATGATATAATAAAGAAGAAGCATTACAAGCTGGTTGCCGTTTACAAGCTGGTATTCGCCCTGCTTGTCGCGAACGACAAGACCGATGCGGTCTGCATCCGGATCGGAAGCAAGCACGATGCTTGCACCGACTTCTTTTGCCTTCGCAACACCCATTGCCATAGCCTCCGGATTTTCAGGATTCGGAGAAACCACTGTCGGGAAATCTCCGCTCTGAACATCCTGCTCGGGAACATGAATCACATTCTCGAAGCCCCAGAGTTTGAGCGAATCAAACATCAGACGAGTGCCTGTGCCGTGAATCGGAGTGTAGACAATCTTCATGTCGCTGTGACGCTTGTCAGCCTCCGGATCCAATGAAAGTGAATGGATATCGGCAAGATACATTTCATCTATGTCTTTTCCCACTACCTGAATCAACTCCTTGGCGGGTGTGAATTTGATCTGGGCTACCGATGTGATGGCATTTACATATTCTATGGTTTTCACATCGTGGGGGGCGATCATCTGCGCGCCGTCGCTCCAGTAAGCCTTATATCCGTTATATTCCTTCGGGTTGTGGCTTGCAGTAACCATGACACCGCTCTGACAACCGAGTTTGCGAATTGCGTAAGACACCTCCGGAGTGGGGCAAGGTCCGTCAAAAAGATACACCTTGATACCGTTGGCAGAGAAGATGTCGGCGGTAAGTTCCGCGAACTTACGCGAGTTGTGACGCACGTCATGACCAACAGCCACTGCAATCTGAGGGAGATCCTTGAAGCAATCTTTAAGATAGTTGGCAAGACCCTGGGTGGCGGCTCCAACCGTATAACGGTTCATCCGGTTTGTGCCGGCACCCATGATGCCGCGCAGACCGCCGGTTCCGAATTCAAGATCTTTATAAAATGATTCTATAAGTTCTGTCTTATCTTCCGCATCAAGCATTTTCCTTACCTCTTCACGAGTCTCCTCATCATATTGCGGTGTAAGCCAGTTCTGAGCCCGTTCTGTAACGGTTCTCAACAGTTCGTCGTTACTCATAATAATTATTATCGGTTATATAATTAATAATTGACGTGATTTAAACTTTTTTCATAAGTAAGTGTTGGAAATTAGCTTATATTAAATTTTAGGAGATTTTGAGATGA
>CAMWMW010000068.1 GCA_947175455.1 uncultured Porphyromonadaceae bacterium
GATACGATTTTGGGGGCGGTGTTGTTTCCTCCGTTTGAATTTTTTGTGTTCTGGTAGTTGCCCATTTCCGAGAACTGCCAGATCATGTGGCTGCCGGGAACCAGAATCATCTGTGCAGCCGCAGCGCCGAGACGCTGACAGCTTGCAGTCTTATTCCCTTTTACTCCCGTCACTCCGTATTGCTGCTGCTTATATGCGAGGCGTTGTTCGTCATGGCTTTCAAGATATGAGACGGTGGATCCTGGCGTGCGGCTGTCCTGAACCGACCACATGCGGTTCAGGTTTGAATCTGAAGAATATCCCATTGCGAACTGGCAACCGGCGTTGTTGATATTCGCCCAGTTCAGCTCCCCGTCTTCAGCCATCATATTCTCTTCCCGGGCACCTGCGAGATTCTCGTTGATGAAATATGCCTCGGGATTTACTTCCTTCATATATTCATGGATACGTTTCATGCGGTCCACTCGGCTCTGGTTGAATGCGTTTGTTGCCGACTCTCCTGAATTGGTGTATGAGTCGTTGTTTCCGAGACCTTTCACAAGGTCGAAACGGAAGCCGTCTACCTTATACTCCTCAAGCCAGTATTGAACGACATCTTTCCATTGACGCTCAACAAGCGGGTATCCCTGATTCCAGTCGTTGAGCACGCTGTAGGCATGAGGCGCGTTTACATTATAGAATGGATTGGACCCCGGGGTATACATCATATACCATGGATGCATGCCGTCAGACTGGTTGAAAACCATATCGAGTATGACGGCGATTCCTTCGGAGTGACATTTGTCGATGAATTCCTTGTAATCCTGAGGCGTGCCGTAAGCCTTGTCTATGGCAAAATAGAAGTTGGGGTTATATCCCCAGGATATGTTGCCGTTGAATTCGTTGATCGGGAGGAGTTCGACGGCGTTTACGCCGAGTGATTTAAGGTAGGGAATCTTTTCTATGGCTCCCCGGATTGTTCCGTCTCCGAGCGCTTTCCCCTCCGTGCCTGTGAAGTCGCGGACGAGAAGCTCATATATAATAAGGTCTGTTTTGTCGGGGGCAGAGAAACTTTCGGTCTTCCACTCGTAATCGGGGAGATTGTCGGCGAAGACAGCGAGCGGGGTTCCGCTCAGTTTGTCGACAGGATATTCGGGGAGATCCGGATATACCTCGGCAGAAATGTATTTGTCGTTATAGGGATCAAGGGTCAGTCGTGCGTATGGATCACCGACTTTGATTGAATTGTCGACAAGATAATAATACATCACTCGGGTATTTCTCGGAATCAGCTTCTCCGGTAGAGTCACGGTAAAAAAGCGGAACGAACTGCCGTCGATTACTTCATCAATATAATCCATGACCTGTGAGCCTGTGGCTTTATAACCGTTCCAGCTGCCTATCACCATTGCATTCTGCTTCTGTGGAGCGGCAATGCAGAACGTTACCGAACCATCGGTGTTTCTTGTCGCACCCATCGCCGGAGCAGAGGAGGATGGCAGAGGGCGGGAAGCTTCCGCCCAGCAGAGAGAGAGGGTCTCGGTCTTTGTCTCGGAACCGTCATCGGCTGTTGCCGTCACAGTGTAGTCGCCTACACCGGGGAAGGTATACTCTGAGGCAAGAGTCTTTGCCGACGAGGCGTTTTTGACGGTTGTGCCGTTTACTGCAATCGAGAGGTTTGCCTCTTTTGTGGAAGAGAGAGTGAATGTCACGGCACCGGTAGTTGCCGTGATTACTTCATCAGTGGCGGAAGAGGTGAATGCAATCTGAAATCCCTTGTCGGAAACAGGCACGAAGATATCCGTGTTGCCTGTGCCTTTCCCTTCCTTGGTGCCGTTGGCGTTTCTGAAAACAAAACATAATTTAGAGATTCGGGTGTCTGCGGGAACTCCATAGAACGTGCGGATATCTCCGATATTGAGTTTCCAGAGATTTGCCGATACATATTCGAGCTTGCATTTGGGCAGGTTGGTATTCCATGCGGCAGGGACGTATTGCCAGTCGGATACTTTCCCGTTGCCGTCGATTGTGGATACGCCGGTGTGGGCATATAACGCCGTTGACGCCGGCTGGTCTTTGAGACCCATGTTGCCTTGGTCGGCGTGGAAATAGACCACCACATTCTGCGAGTCTTCCTGAAGAGGAGAGGGTTCTGTTGTCACGACCTGCGCGTTCAGACCCAAAGCGCCGGCAAGTAACGCGACTGCCGCGAGTAAATAGATTTTAAGCATTGTGTAAGAATTTATTTAGTTAAAAAGTTGTTGGAAATATATGTCAGTGGAATCGAAAAGATATATTTCAGCAGAGATGTAAAGATGTACGTGAGGAGACAGGAGAGCGGGAGCGTGCCGGGGTTATTTCTCCTCGTCGTCTGGAGCTATATAGGATATTTCGCGCATTTCGCGATATTCTTCCCAATCCGGGTCGGATTCCGCCTCGATGAGCAGAGGCATCTGTTCCAGAGGTTCGAGAGCGCGGTTGAACACGCGTCCGAATATGTTGAGGTTCTGTGTGTAGAAAACCCAGTCGCGTCTTCCGTCGCCGGTATATATCCCGGTCATGTATGCGACTTTGTCTTTCTTGAATTCTGCCATCATCGCATCGGTGGCTTTCTCCATGAGTACGGCATCGGCATCATCAGGCATTCCCGACGGGAGAGCCTGATAATCCCATGACACGGTGACGCGATAATTGAATTTTCCCTTTGCGATTATTTCATCCATGTAGTCGCGTCCGGTGACTATAATCGTGCTTCCGTTTTCAGCTTCGGTAGGAGCGGACCACCATCTTTCTTTCATCTGCGTTCTGAATAAAGTGGAATTTCAATGCATGGCGTTTCGAGATAGACACCCGGTCGGAAACAATGCGCCTTGAAGAATTTTGTGAGGTCGATTTTCTTTGACACGTTGAGCGGGTACTTGACCTGGAAGGACTTCCCTTTCTTATATGCCATTGCCTGGAACACAACCCGTTCGATCTCCGAGATATTCTGTTGGGTAAACGATGCGAGATCTATCATCTCGTTGGGGGCGACTTCTCCGGTGAAAAGCGGTTTCCAGGCTTTCGCCTCGTTGTCGCGTATGAGAACAGAGAAATAGAGGAAATAATTTGAATCGTTTACCAATGCCGCGTTGATTCGCGAAGAGGAGAGGGCTTTTACATTCTCCGGTTCGAAGACCAGAGCTACTGTGATGTCTTCACCATATTCCGTTTCTTCCACAGGAAGTTCGGGTTCTGCGACAATCTCCGTTTTTTGGGACTCGGTGCCTTTCTGAGGAGCTGAGTCGCGGACACTTTTCTTGCCGTCGTCGAATGCCTTCTGATCGAACATCATGCGAGCACCCTTCTTTTCGGGTTCATGACCGGCAGGGAGCACCACTACCACTTCGTTGAGAAGCACTGGTGTCTCGAAGCCGTCTTCCTCGACATAGGCTATACGTCCCTCTATTTTTGTTATTTTGCCGCCGCCTGTCGTGTTCAGGAATCTGACGGTGTCTCCTATTTTTGCCATTTATAAACAGAATTTAAACGGATATCCGGAAAATCGGACTTAATATATTGATTTGATCAATGTGAGTGCCTTGAAAACAGTCTGTAATGTCCGGTTATTTGATTTTCCAGAAGTATAATTTATCTGACGGACGCACTTTCTCAGGCACAGGCATAGAGAACAGCTGTCCTTTGGTCACGCAGTCAACCGGTCTGAGGTCAAACCTCAGTTCTTTTATAGTGAAGATCAAGGCTCCGGTTGTCGGTCCTGTAATCACCACTTCATCGCCGGTGTGCAGTTCCCCCGCCTCCATAAGGAATTCCCCGATACCTATTTTTGAGAAATACCTCATCGCTTTGCCGGCATAACTCTTGACGCGTGTCGCGCTTGAGCCGTATTTGGCGCTCCACTCCCCAAGACGTTCTCCCATATAATATCCGTTCCAGTATCCACGGTTGAATATCTTGACGAGTCTGTCATCCCATGCGGCTATTTTCTCTTCGTCATAGGTGCCTTCGGTGATAGCCTGAAGAGCTTCCGAATAACATGCCACCGCTTCCGCCACATATTCCGGACCTCTCGCCCTGCCTTCGATTTTGAATACCCGTACCCCCGCGTCAACCATTTTGTTCAGGAAGTGGATGGTCTTGAGGTCTTTGGGACTCATTATGTATTGGTTGTCGATTTCGAGTTCGTCGCCGGTCTCTTTATCCCGTACCGTGTATGCGCGGCGGCATATCTGGTTGCAGGCGCCACGGTTCGCGCTTGAGTTCATTTCGTGAAGGCTCATGTAGCATTTCCCGCTTACCGCCATGCAGAGCGCTCCATGGCAGAACATTTCGAGTCTGATTTTCTCGCCGTTCGGACCGCATATGTTTTCTTTTTCTATGGCATTGTGTATTTCCTTGACCTGCTCCATGTTTAGTTCTCTGGCAAGCACCATCACATCGGCGAACTGCGAATAGAATCTCACAGCCTCGGTGTTGCTTACATTGACCTGAGTGGAGATATGCACTTCCTGTCCTATCTCGCGGGCATACATTATCGCCGCCATGTCGGAGGCAATTATCGCCGATATGCCTGCCTGCCTTGCACGTGAGATTATCATGCGCATGGTCTCCATATCGTTGTCATAGATAACCGTGTTTACGGTAAGGTAGGTTCTGACGCCTTTCTCCGAGCATATTCCGGCTATCCTTGCCATGTCATCGGCGGTGAAATTCGCGCTTGAGCGCGAGCGCATGTTCAGTCCCTCGATGCCGAAATACCCGGCATCGGTGCCGGCGGCGAGTGCGGCGGCGAGAGACTCCCAGCTCCCTACGGGAGCCATTATTTCAAAATCCTTACGGTTCATTTATGTGCTATGTAGTATGTTACGGCTCCGAAAGTGAGCGATTTCCACCGGCAGCGGTTAAATCCGCAGCTTTCCATCACGGATGTCATGTCATTGCGCTGTGGCGCCGCCGCGATGCTCTCCGGAAGATATGAATATGCGCGGGTGTCACCCGAGACAATTCTTCCTGCGAAGGGGATTATATGGCGGGAATATATGTTGTATAACGCTAATGGAATCTTCGAAGCCGGTCGGGAAAGCTCGATCACGCAGAGTGTGCCTCCGGGACGCAGGACTCTCAGCATCTCCCTGTAACCCTGCTTCAGATGCTCGAAGTTGCGCACTCCGTATGCCACAGTAATCATATCCTGCGAGTTGTCAGGCAGTAGGAGGTCAAGCGAGTCTCCCTGAATGAATGAAATGCGTTTTTTTGCCGAAGCATCGCACTTGGCAAGTTTCTCCCTCGCCACTTCAAGCATGCCGTCGGAAAGGTCGATGCCTGTTATTTCAGCTTCCGGGAAGCGGCGGATGAGATCGAATGCCACATCACCAGTGCCTGTGGCGATGTCAAGAACCGCACGTGGAGATGCCGGCAGTTCCTTCGAGGCGGCGTCAAGTGCGCGTGAACGCCACCATCGGTGAAGACCGAAAGTCATCGCCGTGTTCATGAAATCATATGCCGGAGCGATGGAGTCAAACATCTCTTCGACCTGATCGGTTTTATGTCTTCTGTCGGAATATGGCGTTACCAGTTCCGCACCGCTTTTTATCTCATTCATCAGCCTGTTTTCTTGACGTGTCTGTTGTATATTATGACAACTTTTTACAGTTTCTTTGCGAACGAGCGTCTGCGTCGATGCTGGCGTGTCGTGAAATATTCCCACTGGCTCTGCACCTTGGCGTTTGTCTCCATTTCCGGATTTGATTCCGCATATTTGTATCCGTTCCTGATATAATAAGGAATAAGATCCTGAAAAAGGAGAGCGTTCACACCTTTGTTCTGGTATTCCGGATGCACGGCTACAAGGAGCAGATCGACCCTGTCGTTTTTCCCTTTTAGCCCTTTCAGCAGATGATACCATCCGAGAGGGAGCATCTTTCCCTTCGATTTCTGCAATGCGCGGCTCATTGAGGGCATTGATATGCCTACGCCGACGAGTCTTCCGTTTGAGTCGACGATGAGGGTGACCAGATCGAGATTCAGAAGGTTCAGGTAGATGTCTATATAGTGGTCTATCTGACGCTCCGTCAGTGTTGAATACTGGTACAGGTCCTTGTATGCGTCGTTGATGAGATGGAAAAGTGCATGTCCGTATTCCATCTTGATTCGTTTGCGGTTTGTGTATTTGAGAACCTTGAGTCCGTATTTCTTTTTTACAATCTCCGCAATTCTGTTGTATTTGTCGGGTATGCTGTCGGGCACCTCCATCAGAAACTCCAGCCAGTCGGATTCTTTTTTATAACCGTGTTTCTCCATATGCTCCGGATAATACGGATAGTTGTATATCGTAGCCATGGTGGAAAGTTCATCGAATCCGGCTATGAGCATTCCTTCGTGGTCGAGGTCCGTGAATCCGAGCGGACCTATAAGTTTGGTCATGCCCTTCTTGCGGCTCCAGTCTTCCGCTGCCTTGAGAAGGGCGGCGGATACGGAAGGGTCATCGATGAAATCGATAAATCCGAATCGAGCGTCTTTGGTTCCCGATTTTTCGTTTACCTGGCGGTTTATTATAGCGGCGATTCTGCCTACGGGCCTGCCTTCGCGGTATGCCATGAAATATGCTGATTCACAGAAATCGAAGGCGGGGTTCTCGTCAGGCATGAGCGTGGAGACGTCATCTGAAATCAACGGGGGCACGTAATAAGGGTTGCCGTCGTAAAGATCTATCTGAAACTGCGTGAATTTCCTAAGATTTGCCTTTGTCGGTTCTATTTGCTTTATTTCAATCATCTTTCTCTGGAAGTAATCTCTACTTGATGTGAAGCGTCAGCCATATCAGGAGTGCGGTCATCAGGAGGATAAACACGCATATGATGGTGAAGAGCTGCCCTGAGTTGCGTTTCTCTACGGCAAGCTGCAGGTCTGAAATTGAGTGGTAGGCAGGGTTTTCACCGACGCATTTGCCCGCTATCCGTCTTAGACGGGGCAAAGATGCGGGGAGATGGTCAAGCACCTCGTTCACAACCTTGCCGTAGCTGCGTATGTCTTCGGTTGCATCAAGCGGGGTCATGCTCGATTTCTGGGCATAACCGACGTTTATGAGTTTGAGATTTTCGTTATACTCTGTGAAGATTATGGTCTCGGGGGTGATGGAATCGTGCACAAGATGATTTTCCTGAATATATTCCATGGCATCGAGGAGCTGTGTCTCGAGGCGCCGCACGATCTTGGGAGTAAGCCGTTTTTCATCGATGAGTCTTCGGAGGGAATAGCCGTATACGTCATCGGTAATTATGGCGAGTCCGACACCGGGCACTTCCTCAAGGTCGTTTACCATGACAATGTTCGGATGTGCGAGGTTGTAACGTGTGTCAAACTCGTTCTCAAGCATCCTGCGGTATTCCGGACTGTCGGCGTATTCCTTCTTGAGAGCCTTGAGCATAACCCACTTGCCATGCTTCCTGATGGTGTAGACATCATAATACTTCTCACCCCATTCGGGGAGCAATGTCAGGTCCGACCATTTTCCGGTAGGATCGCTGATCGGAATCTTTTTCTCCTCTTTGCTTATGTATCTTTTTTCGTCCATTTCTTTTCTATTCCATGTGGTTTCTGAATAGGGTGTAATAGGG
>CAMWMW010000069.1 GCA_947175455.1 uncultured Porphyromonadaceae bacterium
ATAGAAGCCCGCTATGCTCCTTCTTCGGAATCATGAAATCATCTCAAAATCTCCTAAAATTTAATATAAGCTAATTTCCAACACTTACTTATAATTTTAAACGATACTTATTTAAACGTTAATTTTTAATTATATTGTCGCGTAGGTTATTTTTTTGCAGTCTTCGAGAGAAGATGCCTGACTGCTCCTGCGAGCTGTGCGTCGTTGCCGCTGAGTTCATCGGCGGGGTTGTTGTAGATAAGCACGTCCGGATTGAGCTGGTGGTTCTCAAGCACGTTGCCCTGCATGTCGACGCTTGTCACCTGCGGAATACCGAAATAGAGACTCGGGTCTATCTGTGTCTCCCACCATACGGCGGTCATAGTGCCGGGGATAGGTGCGCCTACCACATCGCCGATACCGAGAGTCTGGTAGACGAACGGTGTGCCGTGCGCGTCGCTGTAGTTGCTTTCGTTCACAAGCATCACCGAGGGTTTTGTCCACTGCGAGAACGGTTCGGAACCGATATATCTTCCGCGTGGCATGAATCTCACATATTCCTTGCCGCCAAGAAGCAGCGCGATATCGTTGTGAAGCCATCCTCCGCCGTTGAAGCGTGTGTCGACAATCACCGCGTCGCAATTGCGGTATTTGCCGAGAAGCTGGTCGTAGACAGTCTGATAACTGCTGCCGTCCATCCCTTCGACATGCACGTAACCGATCTTGCCTCCGGAGAGAGAATCGACAACAGCCTGATTGTGTTCAACCCAGCGTTTGTAGAGATGGTCTGAAAGATACCATTTCTGCATGGGCTTGATTTCAGCGAAATCCGTCTTGCCGTCGGCACGTCTTATCTCCAGACGAGTCTTTTTGCCCGCTTTCCCTTCGAGGAGAGGATAGTAGTCTTTTCCTGCCTCGATTTTTTTGCCGTCAACCGACATGATTATATCGCCAGGTTTTACATTTACTTTCTTGGCGGCAAGCGGACCGCGGGGAAGCACTTCAGTAACCTTGAGTCCGTCACCTTCGTAAGCCGGGTCGAAGAATGCGCCGAGTTCGGCGGTCTGGAGGGAAGCACCGCCTGCACGGTGTCCCGAGCCGGTGTGCGATGCGTTGAGTTCGCCGAGGATTTCGCTCATGAGAATGGAGAAGTCCTCGTTGTTGTTGATATAAGGGAGGAACTGGCGGTAGTGCTCGCCATATCCTGCCCAGTCGATGCCGTGAATGTCCTTGTCGTAGAATTTATCGTTCACCTGACGCACCATATGGTCGAAAATGTATTCACGCTCAAGCGAAGGCTTGCGGTCGTAGGGAGCCTCGAACTCGATGTTTTCCGTTGACCCCTTGGCTAGGTCTATCTTTTTGAGACCGCTGCCGGTGATAAGGAAGATATTCTCACCCTTTGCGTCGGTCTCGATTCCGCCGCTGACACCCTTGATAAGCACTTTGGTGTCGCCCTTCTTGAGGTCGCGTTCCATGAGGTTGTAGCCCCCCTCGGTAGCTCGTGCCACATAATAGAACTTGGTGCCCTTGGGGTTCATGAAGTAATCGCCGACGAATGCCGAGCTGCCTGTAAGACGCGCCATGCGGTGCTTGCGGTTGGCAAGGTCGAAAGTGAGGTCTTTGCTCTTGTCATCCTTCTTGTCGCTCTTTTTGTCGTCTTTCTTACCTTTTTTCTTATCCTTCTTGTCGCCCTCTTTGGCTTTATCCTCTTTCTCTTTTTTCTCCTTCTCCGCCTTCTCCATCAGAGCGATTTCCTCTTCGGTGGCATTGAAATTGTCCCAAGCCTCGCCGTCGAGCGCCATCATGAGAATGTCGCCCTGATTGCCCCATGAACCCTGGCTCTTCATGCCGTATTTGCCGGTGTGATAGGTTATTGCCTTGCCTCCGAGCACCCATTTCGCGTTGCCGTCTGAATAACCGCTTTCGGTAAGGTCTATCACCTCCGAGCCGTCAGCCTTTACAAGCGCGATGTCGGTGTTGTTCCAGCCGCCGATGCCGATATAGTCGGCAAGAAGCCATTTGCTGTCGGGACTCCATGAGAAAGAGACATCCCCGTCGGTATATGAATAATTGTATTTGCCGTCGAGAGCGGTGTTCACTTTCTTGGTCTTGGGGTCAATCACGCGTATCTCGGTGCGGTCCTCAAGGAAAGCGATCTTGCTTCCGTCCGGGCTGAAAACCGGCTGCTGTGCCGCTGTAGCGCATTTGTAAAGCGGTTCCTCCACAATCTCGGTTGCGTAGGCGAACTGTTTTTCGTCCGGATTCTTGATGGTTGCGGTGAAAAGCTGCCAATAGCCGTCACGGTCCGAGTCATATACAAGAGTGCGTCCGTCTTTTGAGAAAGACACGTTGCGTTCCTGAGCCGGAGTGTCGGTGATTCTCTTGGTGGTTTTGTATTTGGCGTCTGTCACGTATACGTCGCCGCGTATCACGAAAGCCAGTTCATTGCCCGACGGAGAGACTGCCATAGTCGTGGCGCCGCGGTCGGTGAAATACTTCACGCGGTCTCCGTCATACTGGTCGGCGATGATTTCCACTGCGAGTTTCTGAGGCTCGCTCCCCGGTCGCATTGTATATATGTCACCGTCCCATGAGAAAGCGAGAGTGCCGTTGTCGGCGGCGGAAAGGTGGCGCACCGGGTGTTTGGCGAATCTGGTCAGCTGCTTCTTGCTTTTGCCGTCTGCTGTCGCCTCATACACGTTGAGAGTGCCGTCTTCCTCGCTGATGCAGAAGAAGGAATTTCCGTCTGCCTTCCAGACCGGGTTGAGGTCATGTCCGTTGAATTTTGTAAGCTGGGTGAATCTGCCGTTGTCGTAGAGCCATATGTCGGAAGTGCCTGAAGAACGTTCGTGCTTGCGCCATATGTTCTCGAAACCCTTCTTGTCCTGATAGAGCACTTTGCCTGATTTCGACACGCTTGCAGCTCCCATCGGAAGGGAGAGGAAGAGTTGCGGGCGCAATCCCGGTTCGGAGATGTCGAGTTTCCAGGTCTGGTTAAGGAAAGGGGCGCGTGCAGACTCTCTGGAGGGCATGCCTGAGGTCGAGAAAAGAATCTCGTGGTCATTGAGGAAAGCTATCGGGGTCTCCGATCCGCTGTTGGTGGTCAGTCTTACCGGAGTGCCGCCGGTGGCGCTGATGGAAAAAATATCCATTGAACCCTCGCGGTTGCTGGAGAAAATGATTTTCGAGCCGTCCGGACTCCATATCGGAGCCGTGTCGTAAGCCTGGTTGGAAGTGAGCTGACTGGCTTTGCCCCCCTTCACCGGAACAGTGAAAATATCGCCCTTGTAAGTGAAGGCTACAGTAGCCCCGTCGGGAGAAATGGCGACATTGCGCAGCCAGCGGGGTGATTCCGCCGAGGCTGTGATGGCGGCGCATCCTAATGCCGCCGTAAGTAGCAGATTCTTCATAAGCTGTTATTGTTGATTAAGTTCTTAAGCTCGTTGTAAGGTTCGAGGAAGAAAGGTCTGTCGTTGAGGTGAGGGTGGGGGATTGTCAGTTCCGGGGTGTCCATGATGATACCCTCCACATCCATTATGTCAATATCAAGAACGCGGTCTTTGTATGAGCCGTCGGGATTGCGGTGCTTCTCCGTATTGATTGAAGCCTCGATTTCCTGCAGCGCAGCCAGGACTTCCATCGGTTGCATTTCGGAGATGAACGCCATACCCACATTCAGGAATTTGTTCTTGGAATCGAACCCCCACGGTTCTGATTCGATATGGTGGGAGAGTTCGAACCATCCGAATTTTTTCTCTATTGCGGACACTGCACGTGTCAGGTTCATGAGTCTGTTTCCGAGGTTAGAGCCGATATTGATATAATATACCATAATTTATACGTGGAATTGGTTGAGTTGTGACATAAACATACACGATTGTTGCAAATGTAGTGAAAATACCTGCAGCATCCAAAAAAATCAGAAGCTGTTTAAAAAATAGCTTATTTTTTTAACAGCTTCTAATTTGAGTGCCGTGTGAATATTGCGGAGATTATAGTAATGCCTTTATAATATCCAGATTGCATATAGAAAGCAACCTGCAGTAAGTCCCATCGCAAGGCTGATCAGCAACAACTTGTAACATCGCTGGCGGATACAGAAATAAGACATTGCAATGTAATAAGCAACTATAGAGGCTATGCCTATCCATAAGGACCATGAGGATATATGTCTTGTAACGGCTGATAAAATGCATACTGCCATTAATGGCAGCAACAATAAACTGAGTTGTCCTGCAGTCGGATTGTTAATTTTTTTAATCATACTCTAAAATAATCAAATAAATAAGATTAGTGCCATCTTCCATTACAGGCTTCATAACATTATAGCTAATTTTGCACCTAAGAGCGCTTTCCTTAAAATTTCGCGGGCTTCAACATCCGCGACTTTTCTATCTGGTAGTAGTTAAAGAGTTTTTTAGTTGAGAAACAATTCAAGAGGTTTGTTTATAGTTTCCCCAAGATTAATCGGTGGAAGAACAAAACTTGCATATCTTGTACCTTCCAATTTGCATACCAATATTCCCCTCGTTGCACCATAAAGCATAGATGTAAAATGCTTTACAACCTCAGTTGGCATTACAAACTTATCTCTCTTTAAAAAGCTTTTCATGCTTGCCTCATTGAGCTGATAAGTAGCCTGTGTCTCTATCTTCATGATTATCTTATCCCCCTGCATGAATGTGCATGAATGAATGCATTCAAACATGCCATTGTCAGGCTCAATGCCATACGAGTATGAATTTTTGATTTGCATGACATTATCATTCTGGTCTAAATCTTGATCAATAAGTGCAAATTGATTGGTTTTTATATTTAGGAATTTATATCCAAGAGATTCTTTCATACCACTTCCAGAAATTTAATTTTTGATTCTTTAGATGTTTTTCTTATACGTTCCTTTTGAGGTAATACCATATACTCGGAACTTGTTTCATTTGAAAAATGCCAAATATCGGAAAACCTGTTCATGTTGGCATTGGTAGATGCATAAAGCTTATGAATGAAGTTTTCATCGTCATTATTATGTGAAAATGATTCCATATTCTCAAATGCATTGGAAAGGATAATCACCTCTTTTCTCTTTTTTGGTGAAATCTCTCTGTCAATGATATTGATATCTAAAGCTTTTTCGATTTTCACAATCGTTTTCAATTCCATATTTGCTTTTCCGGAAAGATATCTGCTGACAATAGCAGGATCGACACCCATGAGTTCCGAAAGGTGAGCCTGGGTCATATGCTTAATGCGTAATGCTCTCTTGATTTTCATGGCAATACGGAACGAAGCCTTATACATGTCTCCGTTATCTTTTCTATCCGTGGCTATTGTCCGTTCGGCTTTGCTTTCCTCTACTGCCACTTGTTCGAGCCTGTGTAAATCAATCTTCATCATTCTCCTCCATAAATTGTTTTAGTCCCTCCGGATCTATGATTCCTTTTTCTTGTAGGAAACTGCAAACTGTAAGGACTCGTTTGCGAATTTCTTTTTCGAGCACCGTTTCTTTGCCGGCACTATCAATATCCGGACAAGAATTGGTGTCTAAATTGATTTTTATCCCTCCATAGATTATGATATAACAACTTTTCGTCAATTCAATAGCATATATTCTGACAAGAGAAGGCTTGCTTGATCCCCAGCATTTAACCGGTAAATAGTCTGTATTGTATTTTTTACTCTTACCGCCGCCCTCTTGATTCTGCCTGAAATCGTTAGAGCTGTGGGGTTCGAAATACGTTCCAAAATCTTTTGCCTTGCCGTCCATTATATCTTTGCAGATATTTGCTATCTCTTCATCGATGTCAATCATGCGGTCATTAACCTCGGCTTGATACTCCTCAATCTCGTCACGTTCTATTCCCAATTCAGAAATCAGGTAGTCGCTGATATGATTTTTAAACCGGTCGAAGAAATCAGAAAGATATTCCATATCAGTCAATTTCTTGTAGGTCAATCGGTATATGTTGAGTGTGTCATTCCTGTAATGTGCAGCATATAAATAAGGAGGCGATATTTTTCGTATTTTCATCACTTACTTTCTATTTATATAACACCTCGGTCTTATAAATTATTGCAAAAATAGTAAAATAAATTGATTTATAAGTCAATTCTTGAAAATATAAACAGTTTCTTAATAGCGGCAAGATGAAAAATCTTACCTTCAAAGGGAATTATTATAAATGGCAGACTCCCCGGGTGCCGGATTTGGCAACCGAGGAGTCTGTAATGTTATATGAAGATGCTTATTTATAGGTCAATCATGCCGGAGAGGGGGAGGTTGTCGGAGGAGTTGCCGACGGAGATGGTGAAGCTGCCTGGTTCTACAACGAAGTCTTGGAGGTCGGGGTTGTAGAAGGAGAATGCCTCCTTGTCAAGAACCACGTTGACCCTTTGTGATTTGCCGGGCTGAAGTTTCACTTTCTCAAATCCTTTGAGTTCCTTGAGCGGACGGGGCTGACTGCATTCGTTGTCTGTGACATAGATCTGCGCTACTTCCGATGCTTCCATTTTGCCGGTGTTGCGGATAGTGAATGACACCTCGACCTTGTCGTTGCCTGCCGGTGTAAGGGTCAGGTCGCTGAATTCAAACCGGGAATAACCGAGCCCGAAGCCGAAAGGATAACGCGGTCTGACTCCGTTGCGGTCGTAACCGCGATACCCGCTGAATATACCCTCTTTATATTCCACATGTCTGCATTCTCGCGAATCGTTGCTTCTGACCTTGTCGTTGTTGGCATAATAGCTGTCGAAACAGGGGTTGTCTTCCGGTTTCGCCTCTATGGAAATGGGTAGTTTGCCGCTTGGAGAGAGCTTACCTGTAAGTATCTCGGCAATTGCCTGCCCTCCCTCCTGTCCGGGATACCATGCGCGCAGAATGGCTTTCGCCGCATCGCCCCATCGAGAGAAATCGACACCCCCGCCGGCGTTGAGCACCACAGTCAGGTTCGGATTCAGCGATGCGAGACGGTTGATGAACTTCTCCTGAAACGCGGGAATGGCAAACGGGCGGTCGAAACCTTCACCCTCCAGTCCGCTGTTGAAGCCTGTGCAGTAGACAACGTTGTCGGCACGCCGCAGCTCACGGTTCAGAGTCTCCTCGTCCATCATGCCGAAAGTGCAGATGATGTTGGCTGAAGATATGTTGTCGAAATAATCCACGCGGATGTCATACCCTTTCCCCTCCGACACCTCATACTCGATCTCGCGGGTGGACAAGGCATGGTTGCCCCAGTCTCCGGTCACAGTCTTGCCGTTGATGATCACACGGTAGCCGTCGTCGCCGCTGATGCGGATCTTGATGATGCCGTCTTTTGCCGGACGGTAGAACCCGCTCCACGTGGCGGAAAAATGATCTTCGGGAAAATCGGGGAACGGCGCCTCGTATTCCCAGAAGAAATTGATTGCGCTGTCGGTACGTACTACAGCCGGTGTACCCTCCATTTTCTGGTTTTTGTAATATCTTCCCGTGAAGCCTTTGCGGCTGCAGGTGGAATCGGTGAACACATCCGAAGTTATGTCGTAGTACAGACGGTTTTCCGGCAAGACAACAGTGTTCTTCCTCATCTGTCTCAAAGCCTTGGACAC
>CAMWMW010000070.1 GCA_947175455.1 uncultured Porphyromonadaceae bacterium
AAATTTTTTATATAGTGAATCTTGTGGCTTCCTTGAGGTCTTTTATGGTTGTTTTTACGAGTCTCATCGGTCACATAGCCCGCTATGCTCCCTCTTCGACTCGTAAAAACACCTCATAAAATCCTCTCAATGAACCTCACAATTAAATTTAAACAGTTTCTTAAATTGCAAATTCCATGAATTTGGATTAACTTTGCATTTTGTAAGTAAATAATAAAACCACAACCCAATAATTATTCCGGTTAATGGATAAGAATACGCTTAACGGTCTGCTGATGATGCTTGCCGTTTTCCTGATTTTCATGTGGCTGCAGCCCAAACACACTGACAGCGACAGCAACACCGAGTCTGAAAGAACATCGCAGGGCACCCCGGTGGCTGCTCTCGCCGACTCACTTAGTCCCACTGAACACGAATGGCTGGTGAAAAACATCGTTGACAACGGTGTTCCGGAAACTCTTTCCGACTCAACCCGCGCATACCGTCTCACACAGGGTCCGGTCAACCTCACTCTCGCAGGTGACTCAATCTGGGGCACTGTGGAGGTGGACGGCGACAAGCTCGCCTGGGGCGACATAACCCGAGGAGACATAAAGAAAGTGGGCATCGACCGCCAGCGCAAGGCGATTGCCGCTGTAAAGGCAATGTCCGAATCGCTGGGACGCTACGGCAAGTTCTCCAGATTCCTCGGCGGCTCCGATTCAAAGGTGCTTCTTGAAAACGATGTGCTCAAGCTTGAGCTTAGCGCGAAATCCGGCTCGATAACCCGCGCTGAACTGAAGAAATATGACACCGAATATTCTTCTGACGAGACTGAGAAACGGAAGGAGAAAGTGGTCATCTTCGAAGGCGACCGCAACCGGTTCAACTTCCAGCTGCCGCTGCCCCAGCCGGTGGAGACCGCCGACCTCTGTTTCACCCCCAGACAACTCAACGACTCCACTGTGCTGATGGCTCTTGACATGGGCGACGGCGCATACTGGGGAATGGAATATACCTTGCCCAAAGGCGAAAGTTATGTTGTCCGCCTGAGAATAGTGCAGAACGCCATGGCGGACATAGTGCAGAGCAATGCACGCAACCTCGGTCTCGACTGGCAGCAGGATCTTCACCGTCAGGAGAAGGGAAGAATGTTCGAGGAAAGAAACTCCGGAATATATTATAAATTCGCCGGCGGATCCGTGGAACACCTCTCCGAATCGAAGAACGACAGAGAGGAACGTCAGTCGAAAGTACGCTGGATAGCTTTCAAGAATCAGTTCTTCTCTACTGTAATGATAGCTGACCGCCCGTTCAACACCGCGGATTTCTCATCCGAGGTAATCAAAGGTCAGGACTATCTCAAAAGCATGACTGCCGCAGCCGTGGTCAACGACTATGACTGGAACAGCGGCAACCCGGTGAATTTCCACCTTTTCATCGGTCCGAACCTCTATCCACTCCTTTCGCATCTTGACAAAGAGGTCGAAGCGGGCGAGGACCTCAAGATGACAAAACTCATACCTCTCGGCTGGAGCCTCTTCCGCTGGATCAACACCGGCGTCATCATACCGGTGTTCACATTCCTCGGCAAATTCATCTCCAATTACGGAATCATCATCCTTCTGCTCACAATCTTCATCAAGCTTGTGCTTTTCCCGCTCACCTACAAGAGCTACAAGAGCCAGGCGAAGATGCGTGTGCTCGCACCGGACATAAAGGCGATCAACGACAAGTATCCCGGCGCGGAAAACGCCATGATACGCCAGCAGAAAACCATGGCTCTCTATTCCAAAGCCGGAGCAAGCCCGATGTCGGGATGCCTGCCGATGCTTCTGCAGATGCCGATTCTCTTCGCCATGTTCAGTTTCTTCCCGAGCTGCATCGAGCTTCGCGGACAGAGCTTCCTATGGGCGCATGACCTTTCAGCTCCCGATGCCATTATCTCCTGGAGCGGGAACATACCTTTCATCACAGAATATTTCGGAAACCACATTTCGCTGTTCTGCCTCCTGATGACCGCCACCAACATCATATACACATACATCAACATGCAGAACCAGCCGAGCACAATGCCGGGCATGAAATGGATGATGTATCTGATGCCGCTCTTCTTCCTGGTATTCTTCAACAACTATGCGGCAGGACTCTCCTATTATTACTTCCTGTCTCTTCTTATCACCATTATCCAGACCTACGCTTTCCGCTACATAATCAAAGAGGAAGACGTGAGAAAGGCAATGGCGGAAGCTTCAAAGAAACCGCGTAAGAAATCCGGCTTCATGGCTCGCCTTGAAGAGATGCAGCGCCAGCAGCAGGCAATGCTCCGCGAACAGCAGAAACAACAGCAGCGCGGCGGTAAAAGATGATATGACAAAGTGAGACAAATACGGATATTCCGCATATTTCTGGCGATACTTTTCTTTGTCGCCACTGCCGCCTACCTTTTCATCGGGCGGCAGGTGCATCCTATGGCGGTTGTGTCGGAAAAAGCGCAGATAATTCTGTCCGCCGGCACAACCGCCATAGGCGCTATTCTGACATGGCTTGTTCTCACTTTCATTTTCGGACGCATATATTGCTCTACCGTATGCCCCGTAGGCACGCTGTCTGACATATTCATAAGGATACGCCGCAGAATACCGGCGCTCGACAAGAAATTCAGTTACCGCAAACAGGCAAGACTGCCGATACATATTCTGATGATATACATCATATGTCTTCTGGCTGGAGCGGTGGCTGTGCCTTATGTCATCGAACCGTGGAACATCATGCGAAACATCGCTTCGGCGACCAACCCTTCGGCGATTGAAGCGACCTGGATAAACCTGGGACTGGGAATCGGCACAGGCATAGCCGCCGGAATAGTGTCGCTCGCAATGATTGCGGTCTATTCACTGCTGCGCGGACGAGAGTTCTGCACACATATATGCCCGCTCGGAACCGCCATGGGGCTTCTCCACGAACACAACATGTACCACATCGAAATCGACCGGGACAAATGCGTGTATTGCGGGAAATGCGAGGAAAACTGCAAGGCTTCCTGCATAAAGACTGTAAGCGCCTATGTCGACAACTCACGGTGCATACGCTGTTTCGACTGTCTTGCCGCATGCCCTGAAGACGCAATCAGGTACCAGCCGAACAGAAACCGTCCCGCAACTCCCCTTTTCCGCAAAAGCAAACAGCCGCAACCCTGACCATAAACCAAAGACCACATAAAAAGAAAACGCCATGACACCATATCTCGACCTACTCAGACATATTCTCGAAAACGGTCATGTCAAAGAAGACAGGACAGGCACAGGAACCATATCCACATTCGGATACCAGATGCGTTTCGACCTCAGCAAGGGTTTCCCTTTGCTGACAACGAAGAAAGTGCATCTGAAAAGCATCATTTATGAACTGCTGTGGTTCCTCAAGGGAGACACAAACGTGCGCTATCTGCAGGAGCATGGTGTCAGAATCTGGAATGAATGGGCGGATCCCGACGGCGGACTCGGTCATATATACGGGTACCAGTGGCGTTCCTGGCCAGACTATGAAGGGGGATTCATCGACCAGATTTCAGAAGCGGTCAAGGCTATCAAAGAGAATCCCGACTCACGGCGCATTATCGTAAGCGCATGGAATGTGGCAGATCTGAAAAACATGAACCTCCCCCCGTGTCATGCATTCTTCCAGTTTTACGTAAGCGGGGGGAAACTGTCACTGCAGCTGTATCAGCGCAGCGCCGACTGCTTCCTCGGGGTGCCGTTCAATATCGCAAGCTACGCGCTGCTATGCATGATGACGGCTCAGGTCTGCGGACTCGAACCCGGAGAATTCATACACACACTCGGAGACGCACACATCTACACCAACCACCTTGACCAGGTCAGGGAACAGCTGAGCCGCGCTCCGCGTGAACTGCCACGCATGTCGATAAACCCGGATATAAAGGATATATTCGGTTTCAGTTATGAGGATTTCACTCTTGAAGGATATGATCCCCATCCGGCTATCAAAGGGCAGGTCTCGGTGTGATATCGGATGATTCGCGGATACGGATCCTTGCATCTATTATGATTCCGGGATGTCTGACACCGGGATGCTTGATCATATTGATAAGCAGTTCCGCCGCCCTACGCCCCATTTCTTCCAAAGGAGCCTCGACAGATGTCATCGCCGGATGGACCATTTCGGAAAGCAAGGAACCGGTAAACGCCGCAACCGAAACATCGTCAGGAACTTTCACACCGCGCTCCAACAACCGGTTCATCACACCGATTGCAACGAGTTCGTTGATTGCGAAAACCGCGTCAAAATCCACGCCGCCGTCAATAAGACGGTCTGCCACTTCTCGCCCGGACAACATGTCGACTCCCGCCGACAACTGCAATTCTCCGATTACAGGAAGCCCGAACTTATTCATGACATCGACATATGCTTTGTCGAGATCTCTCATCTCTCCGCTCAAAGAGGGACCTTTGACATTGACTATGCGTCTGCGACCTGTGCAGACAAGATGATCCACAAGAAAGAATCCCTTGTCATAACTGTTGACACAAACCACCGGTGCGTCAAGACCGTCAAGGGAGCTGCGCAGGAACACCATCGGAAGCCCCCTGTCGCTCAATTCCTTGTACAAACCGCTGTTGTCCGAATTGTTGCAATGGGCAATAATCAGACCGTCAAGAAAAGAATTCCTGACCATATGAAGATAATCTTTCTCTATTGAAGGATCGTTGTCCGCATCGCATGTGACAACATAAATGCCATGCTCTCGCATCACGCCGTTTATACCCTTGAGAACTTTTGCGGCATACGGAGAAATCATCTGGTCAACCATGACTCCGATTGTATGGCTCCTGCCGGTACGCAGATTGGCGGCTATCACATTTCTTGCATAACCCAGCTCACGGGATGCCGCAAATATTTTCTCCTTTGTCTCCTTTAGGATATTTTTGTCATCGGCAAGTGCTCTTGACACTGTGGAAACCGAAAGACACAAATGACTGGCAATATCTTTGATCGTTACGCGTTTCATATGATTAGTGATAATAAAATCCTATTTTAGGAAACTGTTTAAATTAAAAACAGTTTCTGAGTTTTCTTTGAAATGAGCATCATTGACAGATAACAACGAAGTCCTTCCTGCCCCATTCAAATCTTTACATGACAAAGATAATACAAATAATATGCTTCTGCAACTGATTTGCATATTATTTTCAACAAATTTCCAAAATTTTCTGAACTCCATTTTACCTGTGACACTAAAAATCTTCATTTTATAACGTTTGCAGATTTTTAAATCGTTATAAAACGCTTTTTTTAAAAATTTTCGATACAATATTTGGCATATGTATAAAATTGTTATTATTTTTGCATCGAAACGTTAATTTATTTCGCTTCAGAATCATAATAATGGATAATTAGGTGTAAATAAAATTAGGGAACTGATAAATCAGTTTATTAAAGCGCAACGGGCGGGGATGTCGTGAGACACCCCCGCCCTTCTTATATGAATATGCAACGGGAATGCGGTTTCCGCTGCAAAATTAGATATTAATATTCACCTCACCAAATATCGTCATTTTTCGTTCAACGCCTCGAAATAACAGTCTGCCACGACAAGCCATTCTTCAAGAGTGCCTTGTGTCGTGTATCCTTTCACTTTCTCAGGGTCTCCGAGATCCTTGCACGCGACATCCTCGCTGAGCGTGACGACAACAGGAGGCACATCGACTCCGGGAGTGTAGAATTCCGCGATATCAACCGGCGCCCGGTCTTCCTCAACAAGATACGGGATTTCTTTAAAGACATACAAGCCCATTATCCGTGCCACGCGCTCTTTCCCTCCGTCTTCACTGATGTGATTTATCTCGGGTATGAAATGAAATCCGGCTCGCGAATTATCCCAAAGAATCGCTCCGATTCCCTTCTCCTTCATATTTTCCACTATGTCAGCCTTCGCCTGATCGAGCGAAACGCCGGTTAATTTTTCCGTATTTTCCATAATATTATCATTTAATGAGTAAGTAGCTAATAACAAGCATGTAGCTAATATTAAATTTTAGAAGACTTCTGATTCAGTTCCGACATGATGTCTTCCCAATATTGCTTTAACTCTTTCCATCTGACCACGGCACCTTTGCCCGGAACCGGACACACATTTCTGCCGTTGAGCCTGACAGATGCGTATATCCCGCCGCCTGGAGATTTCAACAGAATAACCGCAAGATTGGCACCGAGGGGTGTTATCTCCTGAACCTGCCATCTGTCGGCAAGTGTCTCGAAATCATCGGTCATCACATAACATCCCGGAAGGCGCATAAGCGAGAAAAGCGGGAGAAGAGTCTCGGCATGTCCGAAATATCCGTGTGCCCTGACTTCTCCGGAAGATGACACGGCAGACTCCGCGTCAGCTATGATCTGCCGCAGCAACGGTTCTGTCGCCCTCCCTGCAAGATCCGACAAGGGGTTGATATTGTTTCTCAGATAATGGAGCACATTGGACGCAAGCCAGCACGACCTGTATTCCTGTTCCGACATGAACTCGGTGGTGGCAGCCGGAAGTCCGGAGGCGAGATTCGCCTGCAGAAGTCCATACATGCTCATGGCAAGATGACGCAGACGTTGCGCGTCTTTCTCATAACCGGCTTTGAACAGCCGCCTGGCAGGAGCGTCGGACACATGGCTTTCGAGATATTTTTCATACACAGGTTTCCAGACACCTTTGTCGCGATAGGACGCATATGCGGTGTCCGCCACGAAACAACGCAGCAATGTGTCGTTCTGCCTGCCGGACGAGGCATACAGCTCAAGTCTTGAGTTAGGTATCTCAAGCGCATGAAGAAACTGATACATCGTCATTATCACCCGAGGAACATATGTCGATTTTGATTCCATTCTCCCTTTTTTGAAAAGGTCCGGCAACATCGCCGCCATATCCGCACCAAGACGCGCCTCCTCGTTTATTCCCACTTCCGACAGCAATCCCCACCTGCCGTCGGTGCGGGCGGAAATCCGGCGCATCATGTCAAGAAAACGCTCCCCGTCGGCAGTCAGCATGTCTTCACTTTCAGCCTTGCGCAAGGCATCCGAAATCTCCTTGATTTTTTTCGGAGAAGAGAGATAACGGGCTCCATGACGCGCCGTATAACCGAGATATACAGGACGAAGTGAATCCTGCCAGGCGACAGAGGTCTCTGTTTTCGAAAAATCATATGGCATCATCGATCCGCTGTAGACATCCCTTTGCCGACTGTAATCGGACGCGAATGCGGATGACACCCACAGCATGGCTATCGCCGTCAATATGAACGTAATTCTCTTTTTCATCTTAGAAATTTTGTTTTGCCGATTTTTTATTAATTTTGCAGTTTGAAACCAGATTCTCCTCTTTTTATCGCAAGTGTCAGGTTTTGGACACCTGACCACCACAATCCTTTATATTAAAACAACATTCTAATAAAAAATATTTTCGCATGACACTTATCGACGGATAAAAGCCGGCAGCCGAGATCGAACAGGAGAGAGCAGCCGAAGTAGCGGGGAGGACGGCAGCGGGGAAGCGTGCCGCCC
>CAMWMW010000071.1 GCA_947175455.1 uncultured Porphyromonadaceae bacterium
GCATAGGCAAGTATCTTGCCTCCGAAGGGGCGAAGGTCGTGATTCTCGGTCGCCGTAAGGAAGAGGGCGATGCCATAGTGAAGGAGATAAAGGATAACGGAGGTGAAGCCATGTTTCTTGTCACAGATGTGATGGACAAAGAGGTGGTGGAGCGGAATTGCGCGGATATCCTTGCCGCCTATGGAAAGGTAGACTCTCTTCTTAATGCCGCCGGGGGGAATATGCCTGGCGCCACGATTCCTCCCACAGGCACGTTTTTTGATGTTGATGTCGCGGAGTTCGAAAGGGTGCTTAATGTGAACCTTACCGGAACCGTAATACCGACGCAGGTGTTTCTCAAGCCGATGGCAGATGCCGGGAGAGGAACGATTGTCAACTTCTCCTCGATGGCGGCATTCCGTCCGCTGACCAGAGTGATGGGTTACGGGGCAGCCAAAGCCGGAATATCAAATTTCACGGCATTTATGGCAAATGAAGTTGCCGCCAAGTTCTCTCCGGAGATTCGAGTGAATGCCATAGCTCCCGGTTTCTTCCTTACAAACCAGAACCGCCGCCTGCTCACCAATCCCGACGGTAGCTATACAGAACGCGGTCAGGACGTGATACGTCAGACTCCGTTCAAGCGCTTCGGGCGCGCAGAAGAACTTTGCGGCACAATCCAGTATCTTATTTCCGACGCGTCTTCGTTTGTGACAGGTACAGTCGCTGTCGTAGACGGAGGCTTCAATGTGTTCGCGATGTGACAACCATGTATCCGTCGGTTTGACAACCCGAAAGGAGAATGGTGCCGGACAGGTGAATTGTGTAGCAAAATTGTAATCTGAAAAAATATTTTGAATAGTATTTGCAAATATTATGAATATTTTGTTATCTTTGTAAATGAGTTGGAGAGATTACACACATACACACAATCACTAATGAATTAAAACGAAAAGCTATGAGAGAATCTTATGTATTTCTTGCCGATGGTTTTGAGGAAGTCGAGGCATTGACTCCTGTGGATGTTTTGCGCCGTGCCGGTATGCCTGTAAAAACGGTTTCGATAACTTCATCGCTTCAGGTCACCGGGGCACATGGCGTTACAGTAACAGCCGATCTGATATTCAACAATGCTCTGTTCAAGGATGCCGCCTGGCTGATACTTCCCGGTGGTATGCCCGCTGCCACAAATCTATATGATTTCGATCCGTTGCACGGTCTGTTGCAGAACCAATACGACTCCAGAAGCGGCAGAATAGCCGCGATATGCGCGTCACCGGCAGTGGTGCTAGGGCAGATGGGTCTTCTTAAAGGTCGTGAAGCCACATGCTATCCCGGTTTCGAGGATATGATGGAAGGTGCGGTCCATTCGGAGAAGAGGGTGGTGACCGACAGTAAGTTCGTGCTTGGCGCGGGACCCGCGTTGGCTCTCAAATGGTCGCTTGCAATCGTTGAAGCCGAACTGGGAAGAGAGAAAGCCGACAATGTCGCCGCCGGAATGCTGCTTTACAGCAAGAACCGCATAGATGTAGACAACTACTTCGGATAAACTCAGACAGTTTCTTGGAAGCTGTTAGAAAATAAAAGTGTAAAAGCATAGATGTCAGATATCTATTATACGATTAAGGGAGCCGGTGAGTCTCAATATAAAGAGAAGATGAGCCGGTTCCTCTCTTTTGCAATTCCCGTGTCTGATGCCGAGGAGGCGAAGGGGGAGGTCAAACGGTTTCAGAACCGTTATCATGACGCGCGTCATGTGTGCTGGGCATACATGATAGGTCCTGACCGTCTTGAATGGCAGCTTAACGACAACGGCGAGCCCTCGGGCACAGCCGGCAAGCCGATACTCGGTCAGATCAACAGTCTTGAGCTTACCGACGTGCTTGTTATTGTTGTCAGGTACTTCGGCGGTATCAAGCTCGGCACGTCAGGACTCATCTCCGCCTACAGGGAAGCGGCGCGTCTCGCACTTGAAGAGGCGGGAAAGAAAGAGCTTCGCAAGATGTCGAGGCTCAGGATCGTATTTCCCTATGTCGGTGCGGACGGAGTGATGCGTCTTGTAAAAGGTAATGACATAAGTATCGTGGAGCGGACATTCGACAATACCTGTGGAATGACCATCGAGTATCCGGAAAGTATGCATGAGGAAATATCAGGCAGATTATCGAAAATAGACGGCGTGTCGATAGTTGATGAAAACGGGTGAAAAAATGGTTTCAGACACTCTTCGAGACTGAATTTTAATAAAAAAACGCCAAAAACATCAGAAAATCACGCTGAAATATATAAGGTTTCAAAAAAAATTGCGATATTTGCATCGCCAAATTTGCTCAGGCACTTTTGGATAGCAAGATTATACGAAAAAGTGTATAAAGATAAAATACCAAAACAATGACAAAGGCAGATATTGTAAACGAGATCTCCCGCAGCACAGGCCTTGAGAAGGCAGCCGTGCTCGCAACAGTTGAGAAATTCATGGAAGTCGTGAAAGATTCTATGGCAAACGGCAACAATGTATATCTCCGCGGTTTCGGCAGCTTCATCATCAAGAACCGCAAAGAGAAAACAGCACGTAACATTTCTCGCAACACGACAATCAAAATCCCGGCACACAAGGTTCCGGCGTTCAAACCCTCAAAAGTTTTCCTTGAGGACGTAAAATAAAATTTTCCCGAGAGATATAGAATTAAAACAAGTATAATTATTAATACCGACAATCATGCCAAGCGGAAAAAAGAGAAAAGGTCATAAGATGGCCACTCACAAGCGCAAAAAAAGACTGAGAAAGAATCGTCATAAGAAGAAATAATCGCGGCTATAGAGACCCGATTGTTCTATGCGCATAGAATAACGAAACAAGGACAGACCCGCCGCGCCTCCACGGTCGTGGTGAGTTTGTCCTTAAATTTTTAAACCGAATGAAAAGCGAATTAGTAGTAGACGTCCAGCAGGAAGAGGTGTCGATAGCCTTGCTTGAAGACTCGCGTCTTGTGTCGCTGCAGAAGGAGAGCCGCAATATAGCGTATGCCGTAGGCGACCTTTACCTTGCCAAAGTGAAGAAGATAATGCCGGGTCTGAACGCCGCCTTCCTTGATGTAGGCTATGAGAAAGATGCTTTTCTTCATTATCTCGACCTCGGAGCCCAGTTCAGCACATACAGTAAATTCATCGCAGAGGCGATGGCGGATAAGAAGCGGGTTCCGTTAATTTCAAAATTCAAGCTTGAGCCGGATATATCCAAACAGGGCACCATCGGAGAAGTCATAAAACCTGGCGACCAGCTCCTCGTCCAGATAGCCAAGGAACCGATCTCATCCAAGGGACCGCGTCTCACAACGGAGATTTCATTCACCGGGCGGTTTATGGTTCTGATGCCATTCGGTGATAAAATCTCTATTTCGCAGAAAATAAAATCCACCGAAGAGAAGATACGGCTACGCCAGCTGATGAGCAGCATCAAGCCCAAGGGATTCAGCGTGATTGTACGCACTTCCGCTGAAAACAAACGTGTGGCGGAGCTGAACCATGAAATGCGCACGCTCGTCAAATGCTGGGAAGAGTCTATCGCCAAGATGCAGCGCAGTCAGTCGCCGGCGTTGATTTATGAAGAAGATTCCCGTATGGTAAGCGTAATCCGCGACATCTTCAGCCCGAATTTTGAAAACATCTATGTAAATGAAGCTGAGGCATTCACTCAGATTCAGAATTACGTGTCGTTGATCGCTCCCGAAAACAAGGATATCGTCAAGCTATATGCCAAAGACACTCCGATTTTCGACCATTTCAACATCACGCGTCAGATAAAAAGCAGTTTCGGAAAGACAGTATCATTCAAGAGCGGCGCCTACATTATCATCGAGCACACGGAAGCGCTTCATGTGGTTGATGTGAACTCCGGCAACAGGAGCAAGGCATCATCCGATCAGGAGTCCAACGCCCTTGATGTAAATCTCAAGGCGGCGGACGAGATAGCGCGTCAGTTGCGGTTGCGCGACATGGGTGGAATCATAGTGATTGATTTTATCGACATGAACAAGCAGGAGCACCGTCAGGCATTGTATGACCACATGCGCGAAGTCATGGCTAACGACAGAGCCCGCCACAATATTTTGCCACTGAGCAAATTCGGACTCATGCAGATAACCCGCCAGCGGGTGCGTCCGGCTCTTGACATAACCACCAGCGAGACATGTCCTTCATGTTTCGGCAAAGGAGAGGTGCAGCCTTCGATACTCTTTACCGACAAACTGGAAGAAAAAATCGAATATCTTGTGGACCATCTCAAGATAAAGAAATTCAAAATGTATGTGCACCCATATGTCGAGGCATATGTGAAAAAAGGGATGTTCTCTCTTTATGGCAAATGGAAATTGCGTTTCGGGCGAGGTGTTAAGATTATCCCCGACGAATCGCTCGCCTATCTTGAATACAAGGTAGTTGACGACACCAACAAAGAGATTGACCTTAAGGAGGAACGTGACATGAGCTCAAGTCAGAGCAAGAACCGCGTCAGACTTAAAAACAGAGATAAAGAAGAGAATTGATTCTTATAGCTTCTCCTCCATATCGGAGAATTAAATATAAAGAGTCCGCACTCATGAGTGCGGACTCTTTATATTTAATTAGATCTGAATACGCATTTATCTTAATACGGTATATAATATTGCTGCAAAATTGAAAACCAGTATAATAATGCAGGATTCAATTATATACGTTTTATATTCTTTTGTCTGTTTAGTTGCGAAAATATAAAACAAGACATATGCCAATATAATATCCCCAAGTGTTATTGCAGTCCAAATTATCCATATTGGGGAAATCTGCAATATGATCATAAGAATAGGCAAAGTAACTAAACCATATACGGCTCCGTAAATGATTTTCTTACCCGGAATATTTAAGTCCCTTAAATCTTTCATCATGTTCTTATTACGCCCTTTATCGGAGATATATTAGCTACATAATACTAATTTATTCGTCCTGAAGGTTGTGCTAATGCCATACATTTCTGATATTCCAAGTTTTAAGATAATCGGCAACAACGAATGTAGAACCACCAATATAAATTACGTCGGAAGATGTGGCGCAATTGGTAGCAGCATAAACAGCTTCTTTGACCGATTCAAATTTGCCGGCAATCGTGATGCCGTTTGCCTGGCATTTGTCTGCGAGGATATCGACCGGCATTGCGCGGGGAATTGCTGCTTGAGTTATATAATACGCCGCCTCTTTAGGGAATAGGGGGAGGATATGATCCACATCTTTATCGGAAACAAAGCCTATGATCATAAACAGTTTTGCATTTGTTGCATGCCTGTGTCTTTTCTGCATAATCTCATTTAGCTGATGGAGATTATACCTCAATCCCGCTTCATTGTGACCGGTATCACAAATTGTGAGGGGAGAGGACGACATTCGCATCCAACGCCCCATAAGCCCTGTATTTTCAACAACCTTCTCTATTCCTTCGCGCGTTTTTTCTTTATCAAGTCCGATTCCGACATCAGGAAGGATATTGAGGATGTTGAGGAGCGTGTTGATATTTTTCTTCTGGTATTCCCCGGCAAGAGGGAGGAGGAAGTCGCCAATAAGAGGAGACGAACATTGCCATCCCCATTCGTCATCCGGAGTAAACGAGGTGATGAGGGGAGTGTTGTAAGCCTCCTTTAGTGTCGCGCCTGTTGCTACGGCATGGTTGCGGAAAACCGTTTCTGTCTCCGGAGAGGCTTCCCCAATTACGCATGGCACGCAGGGTTTCATTATCCCTGCCTTTTCCAAGGCGATTTTTGAAAGAGAGTCACCTAAAAATTGCGTATGGTCGAAAGATATGTTGGTGATTGCGGACAACACGGGCGTAATGATATTTGTGGAATCCAGTCTGCCGCCCATGCCGACTTCGATTACGGCTATATCCACATTCTCCGATGCGAACCAGTCGAAAGCCATCATCATGGTAAGTTCGAAGAACGATGGATCTATCTCTTTGTCAGATTCCCGCCAGCGTCGGGTAACGTCTATTACCTTTTCTTTCGGAATCATTTCGCCGTTGATTCGCATGCGTTCACGGAAATCGGCAAGATGGGGAGAAGTGTACAAGCCTGTTCTGTAACCGTTTGCCTGCAAGACGGAAGCAAGCATATGCGAAGTGCTTCCCTTGCCGTTTGTGCCGGCGATATGTATGGAACGGAATCGCCTGTGCGGGTTTCCGAAAAGATTGTCGAGAGCTATGGTCCGGTCAAGTCCCGGTTTATAAGCTGCCGCACCTACACGCGAGAACATCGGCAGACGCGTATAAAGGTATTCGAGAGCTTCGTTGTATGATTCTTCCGGATTGTTCATGTCAGTAATATAATATCAGACCGGTTATGCCTGCAAGGATTATAATAAGTATAGGGTGGATTTTTATCTGCTTCTTGCCGAATCTTAGAGGAAAATATGCAAGGCAGAATGCGACGGCACATATGGCGATGTTCATCCACATCTGGCTTTTGATGCCGTTCGGATTGAAGTTGGCTGCGTTCATCAGCATGATTGCCGCCGATGCGATTAGACCGACTACCACGGGGCGCAAGCCGGAGAATACAGCCTTTACGGCACCGCTTTCGTTATGTCGGCGTATGAAATGCGCGCTGTAGAGCACCAGAAAGAAGCTCGGCACAGTTACTGCAAGTGTGGCAAGTATGGAGCCGATAAGCCCCCATCCGATACCGCTGAATTCCGGGTTTACCGCTCCGGGAGCGACGAAGCCGATATAAGTGGCGGAATTGATTCCGATGGGTCCCGGTGTCATCTGCGAGATCGCCACTATGTCTGTAAACATGGTTTCCGAGATCCAGCCAGGACCGACCACCGCCTTTTCCACAAGCGAAAGCATGGCGTAGCCACCTCCGAATCCGAAGATGCCAATTTTAAGATAAGCCCAGATAAGTTTAAGATATATACTCATGACCGTTGTGTTTCTAAATCAGGATACTTTTTTTCGGGAAGGAATCCACCACATGAGGAATCCGATTGCTCCGCCGAGGATAATATAGAGTATGGGGTTGGAGATGAATCCCTGGTCAATGGAGATAAGCAAAGCCACCGACAAAGGAATCCAGACTGTTTTCCAACCGATTTTCGCCGCTTTTGCCGAAGTCAGCACCGGAGCGATGATCAAAGCCACCACAGCGGGACGTATTCCCATGAAAATCGCGGATATGACACGATTGTTCTTGATCATGTCCGGAGTCAGAAAGACAGCGATGGCGAGTATTATCAGGAAAGAAGGGAGGATGGTGCCGAGTGAGGCTATAACGCTTCCCTTGGTTCCCCGCAGTTTATCGCCTACGGCAGTGGCGATATTTACCGCAAGAATGCCGGGCAGACTCTGCGCAATGGCAAGCAGATCCAGAAAGTCATCGCGCTCTATCCAATGATATTTGTCAACAATCTCCCGTTCGATAATGGAAATCATTGCCCATCCTCCCCCGAATGTGAAGGCGCCGATCTTGAAAAAAGATGCGAAGAGTCGCCATAGAC
>CAMWMW010000072.1 GCA_947175455.1 uncultured Porphyromonadaceae bacterium
ACTTATTATTCTGTATAATTATACAATTATATTATAATTATTAATTAAAAAATCAACGAATATGTATATATTATCTTCTAAGGGATTTATCATTCGTGGAGGGGAAACGGCTTCGCGGTCACAGCAAGCCCTAAAGAGAGGGACATACCTCTCCAATTGGACCTGGCGGATTCATCACCCTTAGTTGTAGGTATCCGTATTCCGTCACCCTTGTGATCTTAACATCTCGGGGTCTGGAGGCTTTCGGGGGTTAAGCCCGGTTCAGCGCAATCCTCCTGTTTCGCTCCTCTGTGATGAACAGCCCGTCCTGCCTACGCAGTCCTTTCAGAGGCTTACAACATACGCCAAGTGGTCATTCACGGTCGGCAGACGTATGAGGTCGAGGCTTTCGTCTCTATGGTTCTTCTCTCTATCCCCGTCCGCAGTTCGTTCGCTTGGGGCGATAAAAAGAGAAGAACCGCACCATGTGGGAGCTGTGCGATTCTTCTGCAAATCCGGCAAGTCTGTCAAGACTGCCGTTGTTCCGTTTCAAGTATCGCTCCCATTGATACGGCGGCAAAGTTACGTACTTATTTGTGATTTTGCAACTCTATGGACTTGTCATATAGGCGCATCGCACTGGTTTTCCTTTATAAAAACTGCTTGATATTGGTCATAATGTCGCTTTTACTCTCATGGCGGATATCGAAAAGAGCCTCACGGCAGATCGTTTCATCTCGAATTGCTTAACGAAAACTTAACGACTTTGTTTATACCTATTCTAATTATCTCATAAACAATGGGTAAAAATCAGATTTATCTTGACTGGCAGTCAAGAGGTGACGAGTTCGAGTCTCGTATGCTCCACAAAACGAAAAGGAACTGAAATTCAGGTATTTACACTTTGAATTTCAGTTCCTTGTTTGCGTTTGCTAATATGATTTCTAGCTTTAACATTTACTTTAGAGCGCGAAATTTTAAAGAACACGCTCTTATGCCGTTTCCCAAAGTCGAATCATTGATTTTCCGATGTCTTATGCGGCATAAGACGTATGAGTGTGGGAAGATTGCATCCTATGAGATTTCCAGCCACCGACATAAGCCATACCGTCCAGGGAAAATCACATGCCATGCAGTAATAGGCAATATCTGCCACACAGTGAGGAAATCCGCACATGACAAATGTCGGAATGCCAAGTACAAGGGGCAGCCACTGCCCTTCTCTCGCACATTTCACACTTACGGTCATTATAAGACCGGTGAGTATCGAGGGAAAGAACACCCTCAGTCCGGCAGCTTTGCGAATATCCACAATCCTTGCGGCATTGTCTCCAAGAGATGCAAACGCATCCGCGAGCAATACAGCCAATGCGACACCCGCTGCATTATACAGAAGTATAAGAGCAAGCTGAAAGAACTCATTCCTGTCTGAAAAAAATCCTGCCTTACCCGTGAAAAGTATCCATTTGCCACACACTATCGCAGACAATGCGAACGCAAACAACGCGGCTCCGATTATACCTCCCGACGCGAGGTTACATATAGCGGCGATTCCTATTGCCAGTCCTGCCAATACAGAAAAATAAAGTCTCTCCATGTCTCCTTTCGATATTTTTTTACAAAATTAACAAATATTTTTGAATACATCATGCCGGTTTGACCGCTGAAACCATTAGAAACTGTTTAAATTTAATTCGAAATTTTTTATATAGTACATCTTGTGGCTTCCTTGAGGTCTTTTATGGCTGTTTTTACGAGTCTCATCGGTCACATAGCCCGCTATGCTCCCTCTTCGACTCGTAAAAACACCTCATAAAATCCTCTCAATGAACCTCACAATTAAATTTAAACAGTTTCTTAGGCATGGTTGGAAAATTCGGATAACTTGTTTAACTTTGTGAAAAATCAGAGAAACTGTCTGAACTCATTTTATAAACAGTTTCTCATACACTTACCAACTGACATGAAAAAACAAAAACTATCAATCGCTTTTATCATGCTGTGTGTCGCCGCCGCTCCGGTTGCAGACATACACGCGCAGAAAGCCGGCAAAGGCGGCATATCTCCGGAAATGATGTCGAGAATAAGGGCTTCATACCCCGATGACGCCACCACAAAGGCGTTGCGCAATGCTTTGGGAAATTCGGACATCGATAAAATCGCTCTCAACTCCGAAGCCGGCAATGCATTTGACACAAACTTCTCCCACCGCGTCAAAAGCAAGGGAATAACAAATCAGAAATCATCAGGCAGGTGCTGGCTTTTCACCGGTCTGAATGTGCTCCGCGCCCAGATGATGGCGGCGCATGACCTCCCCGAACTGCAACTTTCCCAGAATTATAATTTTTTCTACGACCAGCTTGAGAAAGCGAATCTTTTCCTCCAGGGAATGATAGATTACGCCGATCGTCCTATGGATGACAAAATGGTTGACTGGCTTTTTGCCAACCCCATAAGCGATGGCGGTCAGTATACCGGACTCTCGGACAATCTGATGAAATATGGTGTGGTGCCCGCAGAGGTCATGCGGGAATCCTACAGTAGCAACAACACCTCCAGAATGAGAAATCTGATTGCTCTCAAACTCCGCGAGGATGGTCTTGAATTGCGAAAGATGCATGCCGACAAGGCAAAGCCTGCCGCACTGCAGACCCGCAAGGAGCAGATGCTCGGCGAGATATACCGTATGCTCGCACTCACACTCGGCACTCCCCCGTCGGAATTTACCTGGACGCGCAAGGATTCAAAAGGGAATGTGGTCAGCACTCGCAAATACACGCCTATGGAGTTTTACAGGGAGTTTGCAGGAAACGACCTGAAGAATGATTACGTAATGCTCATGAATGACCCGACACGTGAATATTACAAACCCTATGAGATTGATTATGACCGACACACCTACGATGGGGAAAACTGGACTTACATCAATCTGCCGGCGGAAGACATCAAGAAGATGGCGATAGAATCAATCAAAGACAACGCAATGATGTATTTTTCATGCGATGTCAATAAATTCTTCGACAGAGAAAGAGGTGTCCTTGACACCGGTAACTTCGATTATTCATCTCTCATGGGTGTAGACTTCGGCATGGACAAAGCCGACCGCATACGCACTCACGCTAGTGCATCGTCGCATGCGATGACACTCGTTGCCGTCGATCTTGACGAAGAAGGCAAGCCGCTGAAATGGATGGTTGAAAACAGCTGGGGCAACGGTGCCAACGACGGGCACCTTATTATTACCGACAAATGGTTCGACGAGTATATGTTCCGTCTTGTGGTAAACAGGAAATATATACCCGCCGATATCCTTGCCATAGCACGTCAGAAGCCGACATTGCTGCCGGCATGGGATCCCATGTTCTCACCCGATGAATAAGGAACCGGGAAGTTTCCGCATATTATAAGTGGAAGCCATGCTTTCACCATACGCACCCGCCGAGCGCAACGCGATAAGATCTCCGCGACGCACGGCGGGTAGTTTTTCACCTTTGCCGAACACATCAGAAGATTCACACACAGGTCCCACCACATCATAAACTTCTTCAGAAGCATCCGCCTCCGCATTCACAGTCTCGATCTTGTGATGCGCTCCATAAAGCGCAGGACGCATCAGATCATTCATGCCGGCATCCACTATCAGGAATTTCCGCCCGATTCCCTCCTTTACATAGAGAACCCGTGTAATCAGAGATCCGCATTGAGCCACCACCGCCCTGCCAAGCTCACAGTGTATCTGCTGGCCGGGCGTAAGGTGAATGCCGGAAATCAAAGTGTTGAAATAATTTCTGAAATCCGGAACGGGATTCCCGTCAGGGTTGTCATAATCAATTCCAAGACCTCCCCCGACATTGATCACACGAAATTCGACACCTCGCCTGCGATAGTATTCTGTCAACGCATTGATACGTTCACACAACAGGGCGAACGGTTCTGTTATTGTTATCTGGGATCCTATGTGAAAATGCAGACCGACAAGGTCGATCCAATCAGATGCAGAGGCGAGTTCCACAGCCTTGTCAAGGCATCGCATATCAATACCGAACTTATTTTCTTCAAGCCCGGTGGTGATATACTCGTGGGTATGGGCATCTATATTCGGATTGACACGAAGAGCCACCGGCACCTTCTTTCCGCAACGCTCACCGAGTTCTCCGATGACCATCAGCTCCTCGATAGATTCCACATTGAAACAGCCGATACCGGTCTCTATACCCAGAATTATCTCTGTGTCAGTTTTTCCGACACCGGCATAATATATGGAATCATTGCTGAAACCCGCTGCCAAAGCCGCCTCTATCTCTCCTCCGCTCACACAATCCGCACCGAGACCTGAATCGGCTATGACCTTAAGTATCGCCGGATTGCCATTTGCCTTTATCGCATAGTGCACGTGCACGTCACTGCCGGCTATACACTCCTTGATTTCATTAAGCGTGGAGCGGAGAAGCTCCATATCATAATAATAAAAAGGGGTTGCGACCCCTTCACAGGGTAATTTGAACTTCATATTTGATTCTCTATTCGAAAATTTCTGCGGAAAGAGCCTTCAGGGCACGGTTTTTGTCTTCCGCCTTGATCAGAAACGAAATGTTATAGTTGCTGCCGCCATATGAAATCATGCGCACAGGGATATCTCTCAGGGCATCGAGAGCCTTTGCCTCGAACCCCCGGTTCTGCCACTCAAGATCTCCCACTACACAGATAATAGTCATATCACGGTCAATTGTAACCGTGCCGAAACGATGAAGTTCCTCGACTATTCTGTCAAGATTCCTCTCATTGTCGATTGTAAGAGACACTCCGACCTCGGAAGTGGTAATCATGTCAATTGCCGTCTCATGCTTCTCGAATATCTCAAACACCTTCTTGAGGAATCCGTACGCAAGCAGCATCCTGCCCGATTTGATTTTGATAGCAGTGATGTTGTCCTTGGCTGCGACAGCCTTGATATATCCTCGCCTCAGCACATTGTCAATCAACGTTCCAGGGGCTTCAGGCTGCATGGTGTTGAGCAATCTTACCGGAATATTGTTGAGCTTCGCGGGCTGAATACATGTGGGATGCAGAATCTTGGCACCGAAATAAGCCAGCTCGGCAGCCTCTTCGAAATGGAGGTTTCTTACCGGACGCGTACCCTCTACAAAACGCGGGTCATTATTGTGCATACCGTCTATGTCTGTCCATATCTCTATCTCGTCCGCATTTACTGCCGCACCGATAAGAGATGCGGTATAATCGCTGCCTCCGCGTTCAAGATTACTGATCTCACCGTTGTGATCAAGACAGATGAATCCCTGTGTTATAAACAAAGCCGCATCCGGATTGTCCTCAATCAGAGCGGCAATATGCTTGGTGATATATGGCAGATCCGGCTCACCCTGCTCATCCGTGCGCATAAACGACAATGCCGGAAGAAGAACAGACGCCACACCCTGCTCCTGAAGATACGCATGCATCAGATTTGTGGAGATCAGCTCGCCTCTTGCCACGATCTCTTTCTCCAGAAGCGGAGAATCAGGAGAGGAAATGGTATGACGGATATCATTGAAAAAGACTGCGGTCTTTTCGGATGCGGTCTTTCGCCATTCTTCTGTTGAAAAAAGTTCGTCAACCACTCCCTTGTATCGCTCCTCAAGAGAAGATATGAGACGGCACGCAAGTTGCGGATCACCCTCTTTCACGGCTTTTGATATCTCGATAAGTGAATTGGTAGTGCCGCTCATCGCTGACAAAACCACTATATTTTTTCCCTTATCGCCTACCAATGCGGCAACATCCTTGATTCTCTGTGGAGAACCGACAGAGGTTCCCCCGAATTTCATGACCTTCATTTCAATAACCTGTAGATTTTTATTTGAATTGCAAAATTAACACATACAGCTTAAATCAGCAACAAAAGAACAGCATATTCGGATTAAATCACAACAAAAAACGTAAAATCTGACATCCTGAGAACCTGCCATTGATGTGCAAACGTTATAAAATAGATAATAAAACCCAAACAGCAACCAAATATAAGTGTAAAATGGAAAACACAACGACCATATACCCTCGTGGAAAACATTATTACATCTTTCTTGTAGCGTATCTCGTCGGTCTGAGGGCATTCGGATCATTCGTCAACGACATGTATCTTCCGACTCTGCCTGAAATGACCCGATATTTCCACTGCCCTGTATCCGTAATTCAGCTTGGGCTTACAATGGGCATGCTCGGACTCGGCATAGGACAGCTGATTCTCGGACCGGTAAGCGACAAATACGGGCGCAAACCGGTTCTTATGACCACTATGACCATATTCATAATCGGTGCGGTTGTAAGCGTCTTCTCCCCTGACATCCATTTCTTCCTCGCATGCAGGTTCGTACAGGGCATAGGCGCGTCAGGAGGTTATTTTCTTGCCAGAACAATACCTGCGGATATTTTCAGCGGTCGTCAGCTTGCAAAAACAATGGCGCTTATCGGTGCCATCAACGGTTTTGCACCAGCCTCCGCACCGGTGCTGGGCGGTATTCTGGCGGCAGCCGGCGGCTGGAAAGGCATATTTTATGTGTTGGCGGGATTTGCAGCACTTCTGATCTGCGCGGGTCTGCCGCTCAAGGAGTCTCTTATACCTCAAAACAGATTCAAAGGACACCTGCCGGAGGCATTCAGAGAGTATCCCGCACTAATAAAGAACAAACGGTTTGTCACCCACGCTCTGCTAAAAGGCACTGCATTGGGTCTGCTGTTTGCCTATTGCTCGTCCGCACCTTTTATAATGCAGGATCATTTCGGATGGTCAGAACTGGACTTCGGTCTGTTTATGGGATTCAACGCGATATTCATCGCATGCGGTGCCATGACCGCTCTGAAATTCGACATCCTTAAGAAGGCTGCATTTATCGGAGGATGGACATTGATGCTTTTTACCGCCGTCGAGATGGGTGTCCTCTTCTTTATTGACGACTTCTGGGCATACGAGTTCGTCCTGCTTCCAATGCTTTTCTCATTAGGAATGATATTTACCGTCGGAAATACACTCGCAATGAACGAAGGACGGACAAATGCAGGTGGTGCCTCGGCTCTCGTCGGACTTTCCGGATACATCTTCGGAGCAACCGTCGCGCCTCTTGTCGGAATCGGGAATATAATGCATTCCACAGCAATTGTATTCGGAATCATGGCATCCATGACGCTTGCTCTGGCATATGCTACAAAAAGAATTTCTCCGGACCCGGATATGATAAAATGATTCGTGATTACCCTTCTGTTTGTACGGCGGGTTCCGGTGTGCTCTTCCGGAACCCGCCTCCGTCAACTTGATATGTCAACGACAAACTGCTCGTTATGGATTAAAAGTAAAATTAGTTAAACGTTTTCAGGCAATCCATGCCTTATATCTTATCGCTTCAGACGGAATCCAAAGCTAATTTTGCGTCAAATTATGCGTGCACGTGCACGTTTACACTGCAAATATATTAGAACTTTTTTATATTTCCAAAAAAAATGATAATTTTGTAGTGATTTTTATAAAA
>CAMWMW010000073.1 GCA_947175455.1 uncultured Porphyromonadaceae bacterium
ATGTAAACGGTTATCTCACATCCACCTCACAGGGACGACCCGGCATATTGAAAGATATCGCCGACATGTATCTCATGACAGACGGCACACCCTACACTTCCCGCAGCGGATACGAGACTCTGACTCTTGCCCAGGAGTCGCAGAACCGCGACAAACGTTTCTCCCAGACAATGCGTGCTCCCGGCTACAAACGTATCGGGGAGACAAAAGAGACCGCCCCCAATCTTGCCGCGTGCGAGACAGGATACCAGCCGGTGAAATATCTTCAGGCTGCACAATACGATGCCTATAACACATCAATGGTCGACATGCCCATATTCCGGGCAGCCGAGGTATATCTCAATTTTGCCGAGGCAAAGGCAGAACTGGGCACTCTGACACAAAGCGACATTGACATGTCGATCAAGCCATTGAGAGAACGTGCCGGTGTCAGCAATCTCTCGCTCGCAGTCGCGAACGCCACTCCGGATCCGTATCTTCTTGACGAAGTTACCGGTTATCTCAATGTAAAAGGTCCCTTCACCGGAGTGATTCTTGAAATCCGGAGAGAAAGAACTGTCGAACTGATGATGGAAGGTTTCCGATATTGGGATATCATGAGATGGCACGAAGGACAACGCTTTACACGAACCTTCCGCGGACTGTATTTCCCCGGTCCCGGCAATTATGACCTTAATGCCGACGGCACGCCGGATGTATGTCTCTGGAGCGGAAGCAAACCTGCGACATCAGCACCGATAGTGTATGAAATCAACAAGGAGATCTTCCTTTCGGACGGCACGAGCGGAAATATCGTACTGCATACGGATTTTCCGCGCACCTTCAGGCAAGACCGCGATTATCTGTATCCGATTCCTACCGAAGACCGTATTCTTACAAACGGAAACATAACCCAGAATCCCGGATGGATCGACGGATTGAATTTCTAACCTGAAGCAAAACAACCATAATCATGACGCATATGAAGCCATTAGATATAATCAACAGAATCCTCATCGCCTCCATTCTATTCGTGGCATGTGCCTGCGATGAACCCAAGGGTGACAACTCCGATTATGATTTCAACAAAGAGACTGTGAAACATGAATCCACCCGTCTGCCCGACAGTTATCGTCTCGCCACATACAATACACACCGCTGCTCTCCTCTGAGCAATGTCGCAAACTATAACAACACAGCCAGAGTTATCTCACTGATTGATCCCGATGTAATAGCGCTTCAGGAACTTGACAACGGCACAAACAGGTATGCCGAAGACCAGCTCTATGAACTTGCCCGACGCACAAACATGTATCCGCTGTATCTCCCTTGCGTCACATACGCGAAGGGTTCCTACGGAATCGGTATCCTCTCCAAAGAAGAACCGGTAAAGACATATACGCGTGAGTTACCCGGAAAAGAGATGAGAGGAATGCTGCTTGCCGAGTTCAAGGATTTCATTTTCATTTGCACACATCTGTGTGTATCAAGCGCAGACAACAGGTCGTGGTCTTACGACATTATCAATCAGTATCTGAGTGAGAATTACAGCAGAAGCAAGAAGCCGATATTCCTCGCCGGAGACCTGAACGCGACTTCCCTTCCGGCAGTGGCTACCGACAACTGGCAGACGATAAGTTCCACAAGCGTGACTTATTTTCCGACCAGCAGACGAATCGACTATATTCTTTCCTATAAAGGCAACGATGTGCAGAGCAAAGTGCTTCAGACAATGGTGCCGGCTTTTGATGAGATAGACCTGACTCAGGTTTCCGACCATTTTCCTGTAATTGTGGATATCAGCAAATAAAAAGACACTTGAGCGCAAATACATAGGGCATCCAGGAATCAACACTCCTATAAACGTAAACGTATAAAAAATGAACCGAACAATAAAAAAAAACACATACCGGATGGGAATAGCCTTGGCTCTCGTCATTGCAACCGCCATGTCTCTGCAATCGTGCAAAGACGAGGTCAGTCTTCCCAGACCTGTCATAAAACTGAGTTCCGAATCAATAACAGCGCCATCACTCGAATCGGCTTTCTCTATCGAGGTAGAATCCAACTGCGACTGGACAGCTGAGATTAAGAACGACGATTCACAGTGGATAACCATATCCAATGCGAATGACATAGGCAATGGAGAAATGCGCATATCACTTAAACCGAACATATCCTCTTATCCTCGCGAGGCGACAGTACTTGTCCATAACGAGACAATGACTGTAAACACAACTCTGACAGTAAAACAGAATCCTTCTTCGGGTGAAGGGATGGTGTCGGTCAGCGAACTCCGCACGCTCGAAGGAGCATCCGGTGTCACACTTGACAGAAATGCCATGACACGCGGCGTTGTTGTCTCCAACCTTCAATACAATAATTTTCCACGTGGACTCATAGCCATAGAGGGGGAAGCATCGGCAGGAGGCGGAATCGCCGTGAAGACTGACGATACTTTTCTTGTCGCTGCAGGAGAAGAGGTAGAGATCAGGCTTGAAGGAGCAGAGATAAGACGCGATCCTGAAAGCGGGATGCTTGTCCTCTATCCGGGAAGCGGCGAATGCGTGAACCGAACGGAAACCACAGAAATCATGCCAACCCCCCTGGAAATCTCGATACCCGAACTCCAGACCGGCAACTATGAATCCATGTATGTCAAAGTAGCAGGACAATTCTCAGACACCGACATAAATAAAGAATTCTTATACGAATGCTCCTCGTTTGTGGATGAAGACTACAACTCAATGGGCATAACAGTGCTTCCCTCGTGCAGATTCGCAGAATCAATGTTGCCCTCCGGCAGCGGTTTTGTATGCGGTGTGGCAGGAGTCACAGAGGGTGCACCATCGTTATATCCCTGTTCGGAAGCTGATTTTGCACTGAATTCCACTCGTTTCGGAGCAGGATTCTCGTTACCGTATGTATTCTCGCTGATGACCAACACCGCCACCAATGATGACGGACGTTACATAAAGACTCAACGCGAGGAAGACAACAACTTCACACACTCCGCAGTAGCGCTCGACAACTCCGGTGTGTCTGCAGAATGGAACACAAGCACTGCCGGAAAATATTTCAGATTCTGGTTTGACAACAGCGGGCATCATAATTTCCAGCTCGGTTCATGGATGGACGTAGGGCAGAATTATTTCAAGATGACATATCCTGAAGGAATTGAAATCACAGACGGTTTCAGAGTGCAGTTCGGCTGGGGTGGCATGAAAAACGCGCCCCGGAACTGGGAGGTGGTATATTCGACCGACAATTCAACATGGTCGACAGGGAAAACAGACACGTCATTCTCTATTCCTAAAAACGTTCTTGCGGCATCGGGCAAGGGCTTCCTTGACTTCACAGCCGACATTTATGTAAACGAACCCGTAAAAAAGACAGACCGGCTGTATGTCATGATTCGTCCGCGCGACAATGAAACGATAAGCGGTGACGCACTCTCCACATCCAACGGCAGAGCGGTATTCCACAGCTGCATACTCATTGACAGGCTTCCGGGCAAAACAGTGACGTCTTCTCCCTCCGGAGCAATATATTTCGAACCGTTCGACAATCTGACACAAGGTGCAGACTATCGCCTCGGAGACAAACTCGCGGCAATGCTCAATTATGCAGGAGACGACATCTCGCTCTGGGACACAAACATACGCAATGGCATGAGCGGGACAAACGTGCGCCAGCGTCCGGGCTACGCACAGATCGGTTACGTCAACACTGTAGACAACGATCATAAAAGCTACAAGAATGAAACGGGCAGACTTCAGACACCGAAGCTCGGCGCATCCGGCAACAGAACCCTTTCATTCAAGGCAATGTCCTACAGGAACAAGGCTGTGTTCGAAGGGAAATCCGTAGTGGATATCAAGGGAGACATGACTATGGGCACTATCGAAATAACGGGTGGTGGAACCGTAAACGGACAGACTTCATTCTCTTTCGGACCTATGTCGCATGATTCCTTCAAGACTTTCACATTCACTCTCGAAGGAATAACCCCCGACACCCAGATTTCTTTCACCTCCTCTCCGGGTTCTTCAGATTTCTCACGCTGGTTTATAGACAATATATGTGTAAAATAACTCACAAACACCGTATTTTACTGACATCAGCAGGATTAACCGCCCTGCTGATGCCGGTCTGCGCAGCCGGTCCGACCGACTGGGATGCCTCTTATGACTGGGCGGATGCGAAGATTAAAGAGTTAAGTCTTGACGAAAAGCTTGACATGACTGTAGGTTATGAAGAGTTTTTCTTCCGTGGCTTTCCCGACAAGGGTATTCCATGCATTTATCTTTCCGATGCTACCAAGGGTGTCCACCTGCGCCCCGAACTCAAAGATACTATACATATACGACAACTGGAACGCTCAACGGCGTTCCCGGCACCGATCATGCTTGCCGCCACATTCAATCCGGAACTTTCCCATGAATATGGCAAAGCAATAGGTGAGGAATGCCGAGCCGGTGGTGTGGAGCTTCTTCTGGGTCCGGGTGTAAACCTCGCCCGCAACTCGCAATGCGGACGTAATTACGAGTATTTAGGGGAAGATCCGTTTGTGGCGGGGAGAATGGCAGCCGAATATATAAAAGGGTTGCAATCAACCGGCACCGCCGCGTGTATCAAGCATTTCATAGGCAATGAGACAGAGTTCTACCGCAGACGGACAAACTCCGTTATCGATGAACGCACCCTCCACGAAATATACATGCGTCCTTTCAAAGCCGGAATAGATGCCGGTGTCGCTTTTGTCATGACATCATATAACAGGCTCAACGGAGAATGGACCGGAGAAAGCCGCAGAGTCATAGACACGCTTTTACGCCGGGATCTCGGATTCAAAGGGGCGGTATTGAGCGACTGGCGTTCCGTATATGATCATGAGAAAGTTGTGAAATCAGGGCAGAATTCGATTATGCCGGGCAGCAGCGAAATACGCGATGACATATCCGCACTTGTGCAACGCGGCATACTCTCGGAATCGGACATAGACAAAATGATCAGACCTATTCTGGCGACCTGCCACGCTTTCGGTCTTTACAACCGCGAAAAGTACAGACCGGATCTGCTCGCCCTTTTCCCCGACCATGAGCGCGTATCAATGCGCACAGCCGAAGAAGGGACTGTATTATTGAAAAACAACGGTCTTCTGCCACTGGAGAATCTCGATGCAAAAAAAATACTTGTTACAGGGAATTATCTTGACAAGAATTTCAACTGGGTCAATGCATCGGCAGATGTAAAAGGTTACAACCAGATCACATGGAGACAGGCACTGCTTGCAGAACTCGGCAGCAATATTGTTTTTTCAGCGAAACCTGACGATCAGGAAATCCGCAATGCCGACATAGTCATTGTCTCTACCGGTACTGTCGACCGAGAGGCATATGAACGGCCTTTCAGTCTGCCGGCTGCGGAAAACGACCGTCTGAGGAGAATAACTTCTCTGAATCCCAATACAATTGTGGTGGTTTTCTCAGGTTCGGGGGTAAAACTCACTGACTTCGCAGATGAGGCGGCAGCCGTCATATACGGATGGTACCCCGGTCAGAACGGCATGAAGGCTGTGGCAGGCACACTGACCGGACGCGTCAATCCCTCTGGCAAACTGCCGATAACAATTGAGAAAGATTTCAGCGACTCTCCCGCTAAAGATGTGATGCCCGAAGGTGCTAAATTTTACACTCGCCTCGTAAACGAAAGAATGATCACACCATATGATGTGATCTATGACGAAGGCGTTCTGATGGGATACCGATGGTATGACACCAAAGATATTGAACCGCTTTTCCCGTTCGGACACGGTCTGACATATACGGAATGGGAAATCACAAATCCGTCGGTCAAAGTGAGGAACAATGGAATATTTGTAAAGTTCAGGTTGAAAAATACAGGCGGACGGGATGGCGCGCAGGTTGTGCAGGTATACGTCTCGGAAAAAAATCCGACAGTGGTTCGTCCGCAAAAGGAACTCAAAGGAATCAAGAAAATATTCCTCCCCTCTGGCAGTTCCGGGGATTTCGACATTCTCCTTGATACAGAAGAACTCGGTTTCTATGATTCCGGGAGCAACAGCTGGAAAACCAACCCTGGTGAATATATTGTTTACATCGGAACTTCTTCAAGGGATATCATCCATGAGGTTAAAATAAAAATATGAAAATGCAATGAAAAAGGTAGGTTTGACAATTGCAATGATGATCGGATTCTGTGTTGGGCTGAAAGCCCAGCACAGAGCCGACATGCAGCATCTTGAGAACAAGGATTCCTTCTCTATGATTGTGCTCGGAGATCCGCAAGGTTACATGAAATATGATATCAACCAACCGCTGTTTGACCTTTGCACGGCATGGATAGCCGACAATATCTCCAATCTCAACATAAAAGCTGTTCTATGCACCGGAGATCTCGTTGAGCAAAACGACAACATAGTAATGAACCGCAACATGCTCAACCAGACAAGCCGTGAGATGTGGCAGGCGGCATCACGCTGTTTCGAACGTCTCGACAACAAGGTGCCTTATTTCATATCATGCGGCAACCATGACTACGGTTATCGCAAAGCGGAAAACGGGATGACACATTTCCCGGAGTATTTCCCTTTTGAAAGAAATTCCGCCTGGCGCGACATGATTGTAAGTAATTTTCCTAACAGACAAGGTGTCTCCGATATGGAAAACGCCGCTTTCGAGACAGAAGAGCGGAACTGGGGAAAGATACTTGTGATTGTGACGGAATTCGCGCCGCGAGATGAAGTGCTCGAATGGGCGAAAAAACTCTGTGCAGACAAAAAATACAAAAAACACAAGGTTATTTTCATGACCCACTCGCTTCTTAAGGAGCGGACTGCCGAATATACCGATAATTCATCATACAGAATCGCTCCCTGCAACTGGGGAAAAGCGGTATGGGAAAAACTTATCTATCCGTCTGAAAACATCGTGTTCACGCTGTGTGGACATACTGGTAAGCCGGGAGATTACGAAGATTCAGTCGCATACCGCATTGACAAGAACTCGGCAGGTCGCAAGGTTCACCAGATGATGTTCAACGTGCAGATTCTCGGGGGCGGATGGGAAGGCAACGGTGGCGACGGGTGGCTACGTATCCTCGAATTCCTGCCTGACGGACAAACCATAAAGGTCAGGACATATTCCCCTCTTTTCGGCATTTCTCCTCTTACAAAACATTTAGCCCGTCGAACGGAACCTTACGACCAATTTGAAATGATTATAGATTAACCAATAATTTGTTAATATTTTACATTATGAAAAGATTTACACTCCCGGTTCTCCTTTTAGGAGCTGCATTATCACTTAATGCACAACAGCAGGAATATGTCATCTTCGAAGATAATATGAGCTGGCTGCTGCCTTGGGCAAATGCCCTTAACGCCAACGGACAGGCATGCGGTGATCCAATCGGAAAGAATGACGTTTCAGATGCCGTGTCTGTCAGC
>CAMWMW010000074.1 GCA_947175455.1 uncultured Porphyromonadaceae bacterium
CCGCAAAGCATTGCGCAGGAAAGGAAACCGAAAGCTATGTTTTTGAAATTTCTTAATCTCATTTCTCTTTATCTATATTCACTTTCTCCGGAAGGGAACGTGAAGTTTTGAAGTCAAAGTTCTTACTGTCTTGCCTGATTGATGGTCCAGTTTTTCACAGTACCGCCGGCAACGGGAGCCTCCATGAAGCGGGTGCCTCCGTCCATGCCCACTATCACCTGCAGTATAGCCGAATTGTTCTGCGTCGGATTCGGATCCACACTTACTATATGCAGATGAGCCGGGGTGCCGGTATTACCGCTGACCTCCTCGTCGAGGAGGTCTCCCTGCGCGTCACTGCCCACCTTGAACATGAACGAACCTGGAGCTCCGCCGGCGGGAATCAGGTATGCGGTCCACCTCGCGCCTTTAGGCGCGGAGATAAGGAATGTGCATTCCGCCGCCACGCGGTTGGACTCGCTGTCCCACGGCTTGAGGAAAATCTGCCCCTGTGCGGCGTTCACACTCGCGTATGTGTCGGCAGACCAGCGCACAGCCTGCGACACAACAGGATTCTGCATAAAGTCGATCTCCAGACGCGTCTGGTCCCAGTCCTTGACGTTCGCTGTCAGCGTCAGCTCCGTACCGTCCTTGAAATCCACGTTGAGGTCGTAGATATGGTTTCTCAGAATCTGACTGCCCCAGGTAAACGGAGTGCCCTTGTAGCCGCTCATCGGTACGATGAACGTGCGGGTCTTCGACGCGAATTCACGGTCTTTCTCCTCTTGAGAAATGGATGGAGGGAAAACAGGATTGTAACTGTCGCCGGAACTCTGGTCTGCAGTGCCCACGAAAGGCTGCGTCTGTATAGTAACGGCAAGAACCGGCATTGCGTCCTCTATTGGCTGTTCGGGTAAATATCCCAAAAGAAAACTGGTTCCCGGGTTACGGGTAAGGAAAGGGAGGTTGAACTCCGTAGCCTCGCCGGCAGTGTGATAACGCGGCTTATGCACTTGCGTGCCGTTTGCATATGTAAGGGCATCCGCCGGCAACATATAACAGTCGGGGGTCATGAATGTCAATACAGCTGAATGCAGTCGCGGAAAACCATCGGTTTTTTCCTGTATTTTATCGTATACTCTCACCTTTGCAAGAGACCGCAGCAACCAGACATCTCCGAAAAACACACGGTCATAAGGCTGGCTTGCGAAGAGAGCTTTCTCTGTGACAGAAGCTGTCAATGCACCGAACATCGGTATGCACCCTTTCCACGCACCTGATGCATAATCACCGTAATGGTCTACAGAACCATTATATAAGTCCGCAGCCTTGAAGTCGAACTTATCTGCAGCGGCTATGACCTCTCCATATGTCGTCACACCGGGTTTGGAAGGAATACCATCCGGATGTTTCGGGAAATAAAGTGAATAATAAGGATTCTTCGAAGGGTTGTACGGATTGCCTTTGTCTGAGCCTCCGGTAGCGTTTGCAAGCACAACCATACGGAATGTCACAGTATTGTCGCTATTCGGATCCAGTGAACGTCCGAGTATCTGCTCAAGCATCTCATTCGGAAGAGAGACCGTAACATTATATTGACCGTCAGCACCTGTGATCATCGTATAGGGATCGGTGGTATTATTTATGTCATCATTGGCATAAAGAAGTTTTGCATCCGCATCATCCCCTACAAATATATAAAAAGCAAGCTGGCGGGTATCTATTACCTCTTCCATGTTATATCCGTCGGTCAGATCCGGTCCGATTTCCGGATGGTTCTGGTCGTCGGAGCGGGTTCCGTTGACCAGCTTCGCGTCGGAGGTCATCGTGAAATTGAGATGGACGTTGCCGTCATTCCCCGTCTCGGGCTTCGGACAGGGTGCGCCCGGATCCTCGACATAGGAACATCCCGCCATGACCATAGCCAACGCCATCGCCGACAGAATCCTGTATATCTTTCCGCTAAATATCATTTTCAATTGCCGTTTCAATTGATTTTACATTTCGTTATGCTGCGGGGGAACCACAGCCCAGTTGTTGATGAATATGCCGCCTGCCGCATACCAGTTGCTGTTCTTGTCGATGAAGAACACCATGGAATAGTCGTCCTGGCGGTCGAGATATTCCTGGTCGGACATGTCGCCGTAATGCCCTTTTACCAGCAGGAGATAGTCGATGAGGTTGATGCGTATTATGTCGCGGTCATCCCAGTTGCGGTGTATCGTCAGTGTCGCCTTGCGCTCCGTGGAGAGACGCGATGTGGACATGTCGAAGAGCAGCGACGCAACCGTTGTCATCGTCCTGGTTCCCGGGGTCGTGGTCTGACCGTAGCGGATGTTCCACGGGCGGTAGGTCACCACAGGCGAGGCGAGCAGCGCGTTGTTCCAGGCAAGGCTGGCGTCATCGGTGGTGATGGTGCAGCTGAAATCCTTGTTGTCGATCTCGCTGCCGTCGAGATGCTGCAGCATCACACGGATATCCTTGGTGTCTTTCATCAGCGGAATTGTCACCGTCTTGAAAGAGGGGGCGAAGGGATCGACCTTGTATTCGACATTGCTCACATATCCGTGGTACAGACCGGGGATATGACTCTTCGACACGTTCTCGCCATTCTCGGCAAGTGTGTTGAGCTTCACCTCCAGCTCCTCTTTCGAAGAGGGGGTGTATGTGGCGAGAGTGAAATCGCCGTTGCCTTCGAGTCCGCACCAGCTCACGAAGTCGTATTTACCTTCGGTGAGGGGCGTGTCGATATAGAAATCGCCGGTCGAGAGCTGCGGTCCCGAGACGTTGTCGCTCCAGACAAGCCTGCCGTCGGCATCGAACGCCCAGACGCACACCGACTTCACCTCATGGGCGAAAGCGTCGGCAAACTTGATGTTGTAATCGTAGACAAACCTCACGCGGAGCTGCGCGGGGCAAGCCTCCGGAGCGTCGGTCACCATAGAGCAGCCGGCAGTCATCATGGCGAGCAGCGATGCCGCGCCGATAACGAGCTTGTTTCTGAATTTCCTGATATGCATTGTCGTTTAATTGATTACTGTGTTTTGCGGCTTCCGGTGCACAGTGCGCCTCCGAAGCCTCCGGTGAGCCGCGGGGCGACCAAGCCCCGCGACCCTGTATTGATATGGATTAGAACCTTAGATTCTTAAAGCTCTACATTCTGTGCGGGAACCACAGCCCACTTGAGGATGTTCACCTTGTAAGACACATACTGCTCTTTTGTGTCTGCCGGAGGAACGATGGGAGCCTCATAGTCGCTGATGGCTGTGCCGAGACCCTTGATGGCTGTTACATTCACAGAGTAAGAGTGGTTGCGGACTATACCGAGGTCACCTACCTGGAGGTTGTTCCAGTCGATCTTGGATGTCGCGGTATGACCGTTGCTTGCGCGATACCAGCCGTAGTGGAGAACAGGGATGTTGAAGTATGCCTTGCCACCTGCGTTTGCAGCTGTGGCGTCCTCTGTGGAAGCATAGTAGTTGCAGAACTGAACCTGCTGCATGATCACCTGGTTTGCCTCGGTCAATGAAATCTGGTTCGCACCGTCGCCGATTGCCTTGTAACCGTCGCCGTTAGCCACATAGATGTTGGCGAGACCTGTGCCGGTAAGCTGGAGTGTGAGATAACGCGAAGGAACTTTCATGTCACCGATAACATCTGCATCCGGACGCTTGATCTCAAGTGCACCAACGAGAGTGGCGAGATCTGCCGCGTTGTTGGGGTTGAAGCGAGTGTAGACACCGTTCTCCAGCTTGTAAAGACAGGTAAGCTCCTGAAGGAAGCGCATCATCATGCTGCCGCCGCCTGCAACTGTGCTGTTGGCAGTACCTGCCTGTGCGGGGAAGTATACGCCGGGCTTTTCAGTTGATTTGCCTCTTGAATAAGTGTAGAAAGCGCTCTTCACGGCGTTGCCGCCGTCAACTGTAAGCTCATAGTGACCAACGAGGATAACGGAAGCTACAGCAGCCTGCGGGTTCTCTGACTCAAGAGCGTCACGACCGACTGTTGTCTCTTTGAAATACTGGGCGGTTGTGTTGCCGGCTTCGAAACCTGCACCGGCTGCCAATTCTTCATAATTGTAATATTTCTGATGAAGAACGGTAGGATCTATATCAGATGCAACCTCGGGATACTCAGCAGTGAAATATGCGGGAGAGCAAGCCCAGTAAGAACGGTGATATGAGGCATTGTTCCATGCCCAGTTGCCGCCGGTGCCGTTGATAGCCTCATTTGCAGCTGCAAATGTATAGTTGTCGGTCATGATGCCGCCTGCCGCATTGCGCAGACGGAATGACTTGATGACAAATGTCTCGTTAGCCTCTGCATTGAGCGCCCATCTTTCGGGAACGAATGTCAGAACCACCTCGGGAGCTGTGGATGAACCGTCGGCTGCATATACCGTAGACGATGTTGTAAAGGGGTTTACATCTTTATAAGAGAATGCAAGCTTGGCGGCGTAACGCTCTACATAAACCTCGATAGTCTTGGCGTCAGACGCTTCTGCATCTTCTTTAGAATCATAAAGCTGGTCGGAGTTGATCGGCACAGCGATAGTCGGAGCGGCAGTGCCTTCAGCACCATAATAAACCGAATTACTCATGGGGAAGATTGTTGCGCCATTCACGTTGCGTGTCACAGCCTGACGAGTCACAGTCTGAATCTCGTAAAGCGGTTTTGTAAGGTCAACCGGAGTAGTGGGGTTGATGTAGCAGACCACCTGGGTTGGATTGTTCTCACCCTTGCGGATTCCTACAGACACCACAGACTGATAGTATTTCTCGACAGTGCCGCCGGGAGTTGCGGCAGTTGTGGGATCTTTCAATGTAACCTCCACATAATCGCCGACAACGTTACCGTTGTTGTCGTAGAATACGAAATACGCGTTCTGAACCTCGGATTCTCCCTGACCCGGATCGAAGTCGGTGCCCTCGACAGGGTTGCCGTTGTCTGCAGCGGCACGGGTGCCTGCCTGGTTGCCACCCTTGATCGCCATCTTGACGTATAGGGTCTGGGCAGTCTCGGCAACACCGTTACCGTTGTTTTCCTCGATTGTCAGGTCGTCTGACTTACAGGCGGTGAATACCAGACCCAAAGCCAGCGTGCCATAAAGAAACTCTTTTCTCATTTCCTTTAGTTTTAGTGAAAAAATATTATTATTGTTGTTCTTTTTATTTGTTCAGGCAAGTCAAATATCAAATATAAGTCAGCGGATCATCTCCGCGTTCTTTGCCGCCTCGGGCAATGCGCCGGCAGCGCGGAAGAGCGCGTCAGCCTCCTTGAGGTCACCTTCCCATGTGGCGAGGATGCCTCGGGCGTTGAGTGCCTCGGGGGTGTTGCCGGCTTTGTCGAGATATTTGCGCGCTCCCTCAAGGTCGCCTCTGTGAAGCATTGCCGACGCCATGTTGAGGTTGGCGGTCTCGTCTTCGGGGAAGTATTCGAGGGCGGTCTGCATCACGCGGTAGAAATCGTCCGAACCTTCGGGATAAAGACGCGCCACGCGGAACATCTGGTTGAGCGACATCTTCTCGGGTGTCTTGCGGATCACCTCGGCAAGAGCCTCGTCGGAAAGGGGCTTGAGACGCGTTGTGATCTTGAACTTTGTGGTGCGCAGCGACGGATACCATTCGGGAAGAATAGTCTCTCTGTATAGCGCGGCAAAGCGGGGATCGGTCTTGAGTTCGCGGTCTTTGGCATCGTAGTCGGACGGTCCGTATGCCGGACGGTCGATGAGCGCCAGCAGTTCGCGACGCTGCGTCTCGCTGAGGGCGGTGGTCGACTCCACGATGCGGCGCAGACCTTCCCAGTTCTCGGCTACGGCGTCATATTTGCTGACACCGGCGGGTATGTTGTAACGTTCGGTGATATATTGCGAAAGCGCGCGCGAACGGTCTGTGGCAAGACGTTCGTTAGAGAGGTATGTGCCTTCGGGCGATGCGTAACCGCAGATGCTGAGTCCGGCGATCTCCACATTCTTGTCGGCGAGCGCGTAACGGATCGAGTCGTCGATCACGCGGAGCTGCTCGCGGTTGTCGATCACCTTTCCGTTCTTGCAGCGGAAGGGCTGGTCATGAAGGTCGGATTTGTTGACCTCGAAGTTCACATGAGCCTCGCCGTCGTGAACCGACACCGGCAGGGGCGCCACAGCGGGTGTGACATATGCCACGCGCATCTTGCCGGCGGGATTGAGACCCAACAGCGCAGGCTCGCCGGCACGCGAACCCTGCTCGTGACCGCAGCCGCAGGTGTCGACCACCCATCTTACGGAAGCATCGGGTTTCCACATCCATTTCTCGAGAGCGGCTTCGGCGGAATATTCCACAGTCTGCGCCTTGCCGTTGTTGCGACGCACGGCATTCGCGACATTGCGGCTGCGGCGGAATTTGCCGCCGAGACTCTTGCGCTCCCATGCTATCTGCATGGAGCGTCCGTTGACCAGAAGGGAAGGGAGAACCTCCGAATTACCGGCATTGTCCTCAAGAACGGGGGTGAGAAAAAACTGACGTGTAGAGGGCAGCGAAACCCCGTCAAGATTGATGTCGGCGGTGAGCCTGAGCACGCTGTCCACACGGCGTGCCTGCTGGTTCTCCACTTTCAGGGAGGTGGTGGATGTCACGGCTCCGATTGCCGGAAAAGCCATGGCGGCGAGAAGTGTTGCTATTGTTGTTTTCATTCCCTTGCTTCAATTAAAATACATACATGATCGAGAGTCCCAGTTTGGTGACTCCAAGATAATTGGCGTGTCCTTTCTCCATACGGAGCCCGCATTCGCCGCAGGGGTATTTGTCATACCACATGTGTGCATAGCCGGCGCCGATCTCCGCCTCTATGTTCCAATGGCGGGAAAGCGCCCACTGATAACCGTAGGTCAGACCGACACCCGCAAAGGGTCCCTGATAACGGGCGTCTTTCACGGCTTCGCGAAGATTCAGCCCGCTGACGAAACCGCCGGGCAACGGAAGATTGACATTGGCGGCGTTCAGCTGACCCGCCATGGCGTGAACACCGAAGAAATGACCGCTGAAACGGGAACAGAGCCACCAACGGTATTCCGGCATCAGCACCCAGTGCTTTGCGAAACGCTTGCCGTGGCTGTCGGAATTGAAGCTCCAGGCGTTAAGACCATAGACAAGATTTACAGTGGATTTACCTCCGACACCGACCTCTACGCCGATATTGGGCGTGGTTGTGGCATCATATAGCAGATTGGTTTTGACGGCAACCTGACCGTAGGCGCAAAATGAAGCTGACAGCGCCGCGATGATGATGATGAATAGGTGTTTCATTCTGTAGTTTTTTGCTCACTCCCTGGTGATTATATATTTCAACATCGAGGTAAGCCCTTTTACGGGCCTACCTTAATGCCGATTTGTTACAATGTTTGGGGAAGCCATGTGATGGCATCAAAAAATCATCTTTAAAGTATAGCCGATTTCGTTAGGTC
>CAMWMW010000075.1 GCA_947175455.1 uncultured Porphyromonadaceae bacterium
GTAAGAATCTCACCGCAGGCGATATCCCGTGATGCCACTATACTCTTTCTCGCCACAGCCCTGTTTGCCGATTCCGACGGTGTGACATGTTTCTTCCCGTCTCCAAGAGCTGTTTCAACATTACGTATCGATTTCACCATAGCCTTGAGTTCGGCAGGTTCAAGCGACGCCACATGATCCGGTCCTGGCAAAGTACGCGACAATGTGAAATGCTTCTCTATCACAGATGCTCCCAATGCCGCGGCGGCGACAGGAATCTCGATGCCCGCCGTGTGATCCGAAAAACCCACATTGGCGGCAAATTCCTTCAAAGACAACATCGCCTTGAGATTGACATCTTCCATCGGCGTGGGATACTGGGTATTGCAGTGGAGCAATGTGACCTTCTCGAGATCCTGCCCGTTGTCAGACAGTGCCTGCATCGCGAGTGCAACATCTTCCGGCATGCACATTCCCGTTGACATGATCACCTCTTCATTATATCCCGCTATTTTACGCAGATACGGATAGTTTGTTATCTCTCCGGAGGGAATTTTCCAGATTTTCAGACCGAGCGAATGCAGAAAGTCAATGCTGCCAAGGTCAAAAGGTGTCGACAGGAACCGAATACCCTTCATCTCGCAGTAATCCATCAGTTCACGATGATCTTCCTCACCAAGCTCAAGATTTTTCAGCATCTGCAATTGTGAGGAATCGGAGCCGTTCATATTCTTTTTCTGGTATTCCGCTTTACCGGCATCTGCTGTCACAAGACTTTCAGCCTTGAATGTCTGGAATTTGACAAAATCCGCACCGGCATCCGCAGCTGCATCTACAAGAGATTTCGCCATTTCAAGCGAACCGTTATGGTTCACTCCCGCTTCAGCTATAATACGTATCATGATCACTTGAGTTTTCTTGCCGGGAATCCGACATATGTTCCGGGGAGAACCGCGTCTTTGGCAAGCAGAGAACCGGCTCCGAGAAAAACGTCATCGCATATTGAAGTTCCCTGCACCATCACGGCGCCGCTCCCTACAAAACAACGTGCTCCCACGCTGCATGCCCCGTTGACCTTCGCCCCCGTAGAGACATGCGTCAGATCTCCTACCGATGCGTCATGCTCGATTATGGCGCCGGTATTGATGATGACACACTCTCCTACCTTCGCCGCCGAATTTACCACAGACTGATGCAACAGAACCGTTCCCGCGCCAACACTGGCACGCGGCGACAGAAAAGCGGTAGACGCCACAACCGTGGCAAGTTTCCCGCCGGCATCTTTTACCCGGCGATGCAGTTTCTGACGAGGCACGGAATTTTCTATTGATCCGATAGTGACAACAAATTCACAATCATCTACAAACCGTGATATGTCTTCGTCTGAGCCTATGACAGGATAACCGGACACTTGGGTTCCTGTCAGCTCCGGCAGATCCAATATTCCCCGAATCTTCCTGCCACTGCTTTCCGCAGCCTCTATCACAGAGCGGCAATGTCCGCCGCCACCTATCAGTATAAGGTCTTTTTCCATCTGCAATACGGCTTTTATGATTCAAGTTTGACCGATGACGGCAGATTCACGATTGTGTCAGCAAGCAGAACGGTATTGGTCTGCGAATCGCGCTCACAGTGCTCGAACATCGGCAGACGCCACATCAGCTCCCATATCGGGCGAGTCATCACACCGTGGTCGTTACTGTATTGCAGGAAACGGTCACGTTCCTCGCGAGAGGGAAACGCAATCGCGTTGAGCCAATAATTTGACACCGATTCCGACGGTTCCGCCATAAATTTTATTCCACCGGGTTCGGACGCGAAAAATTCCCGATATATTCCGGCAGTCTTCCTTTTCGATGCAAGAAAACCCTGGATCTTCTCCAGCTGTGCACACCCGAGAGCGGCATTGATGTTGGGCATCCGGTAGTTATAACCGATATGGTCATGTATGAATTCCCACCGCGACGGAACTTTCGCCTGCGTGGTCAGATGTTTGGCGTAGTCGGCGAGTTTTTCGTCATTGAAAAGAAGCATTCCCCCTCCTCCGGTAGTTATGGTCTTGTTTCCGTTGAAACTTATCGCACCTATTCTTCCGAAAGTACCTGTGTGTTTACCTTTATAAAAGGAACCTATGCTTTCCGCTGCATCCTCCACAAGTTCAAGGCAATATTCCCGGCATATCTCCGCTATCTCGTCAATCCTGCAGGGGTGTCCGAATGTATGCATAGGCACTACACATTTCACCCTGCGGCCTGTCGACTTGTTCCGCAAAACATTATCGGCATCTTTTACCGTGTGGTTTTCAAGCCATTTCCGGAGAGCAGCCGGAGAAAGCCCCATGGTGTCATAATCCACATCGATGAAGACAGGACTCGCTCCGATGTAGGATATGGCATTGCACGTGGCTATAAACGACAGAGACTGCGTGAGCACCTCGTCATCTCTTTCGACTCCTGCAAGCATGAGTGCCATATGAAGGGCGTTGGTGCCGCTGACACATACCACCGCCTTTCGGGCACCTGTATATTCGGCAATGTCCCTCTCAAAACGGTCAACGAACGCACCGACACTTGACACAAAGGTCGAGTCGATGCATTCGTCAAGGTATTTCTTTTCGTTTCCCGAGAACGTCGGTGTATGAAGAGGCACAAAATCCCCTTCTTTGGCACCGAACCTTTCCCTTATCATACGGAGAATCAATTCATATTCCATAGGCAATCTTTAAAAGCTGCTGTTCATGTTTACAAGAAACGCATACAATATCATCCCGAGAAAGAATGTTATTCCAACCCACATCTTGGCATTCCGGGCACAATCGTGAGCCGTGCGGCGATATGCTTTTTTTTCATCAGCCGTATATAAATCCTTCCCTTGCCGGGATTCACCGCGCAGATACTGGTCCCATGCCTTACGCGACATCACCGAATAATATATCGCGACAAATCCTGTCGGAGGAAAACACAGCAATGTCAGGAGTATCGACACAGTCAGCAATGACACCGGCGCATGATCAATCTCCTCCGGATCATCCTGTGGCATCGGAAAAGGATAGCCTCCGTCTCCGGCTTCCCGAGCCTCCTCTGCCTCAGGCGCAGCCGGCTGCTCTGCCACTGTCGGCACAGGATGCAGCTTATTGAAGATTCTCTGCCTGTAATACCTGCAGATATCAGCCACATCGGCAGCCGGTTCCCAGTCAGACATTCCTTTTGCCCACACGTACGTGTCAGGAGTGACACCCGCCTCATGGAGGGCGTCAAGTGTGAAAGGTCCCCGGCGTTCGCCGTCGATCATTGCGAAATAAAGAGCCATCCTGCCTGTCGTCAATTACCCAAACTTGTCAACTGGCTTAGAAGCATACGGGTCGTACCTGTGACGGTGAGTAGAAAACCGATGCCGCCGAGCACAAGAGCGATGATGGTCATTGTGCGTGCCGAGGAATTGCTCATGTCACCGTTCTGCCCGAACCCTTCGTTATAGAATTTGTTGGCGGCATTCGCCTTCGTTATGCCTATTATGCCGAAAATCATTCCTATACAAGAGAAAAGAGCGCCGAATATTGTGCCGACAATTGCCCATGGCAACCAGTTGGTGTGAGGTATCGGTTCGTTGGCACGACCATACACGGTATACGGATCCGGAGGCGTGTTGCCATAACCGTTACCGCCATAAGGGGGCTGCGGCATACGGGGAGTCTGCCTTGCATATGGATCAAGCGACTGCTCGGGACGCGCATATCCGCCAAAAGCGGAATCTTCCATAAATATGTCGGCAAGTTCGGGAAGAGTTTCAGCCTTCACCCAGTCGGCAAGTCCCTGACGCCATACATATGAATCATGCCGGACACCTGCGGTCATAAGCTTCTCTTTCTGGAAAGGACCGGACTGAACACCGTTTATAATAACAAAATATTCCATATTCTACATGTTTTTACCGTGACAGTTCTTATATTTTTTGCCGGAGCCGCAGGGACAGGGGTCATTACGGCCGATTTTGGGACCTGCCTTGACCGGCTGCTGCGCGGGGGCGGGACGGTTCACGCTTGCCGCCGCCTGACGCTGTGCGCTCTCCCCCGGGTACGCATCGCGGGTGGTGCTGTAGTTGGCATACGGATTGTATGAAGAACGCGCCTGTGCCGCCTGCTCCTGCATCGCACGTGCTTCGGCTGCTCTTGCCTCGGCTTCTTTCGCCTCTTCGTAATCCACTACCGCAAGCCTGCCTCTCATAAGAGTGGCTACAGCCTTGGAGTTCATGTCATAAAGCATCTTCTTCCAAAGCTCGAACGCCTCGATCTTGTAGATTACAAGCGGGTCTTTCTGCTCGTAAGAAGCATTCTGAACTGATTTGCGCAGCTCATCCATTTCGCGGAGCTGCTCCTGCCATGCCTTGTCGATTGAAGACAACAGAACAGTCTTTTCCCATGCTTTGGTAAGAGATTTGCATCCGTCGGCATAGCAATCTCCAATGTCGGCACGAATATTGAACATGCGGCGGCCGTCGGTCACGGGCACGCCGATTATACCCTGCGCGCCACGTTCCTCTACAAACTCCTTGATATATGGAGCGGCGGTCTGAGCCATCTTCTCCTTGTTGCGTGCGAATGTATTCATCGCTTCTTCGGCAAGGCGGTCTGTGAGATCGCGCGAGTCGATTTTGCTGAATTCAGCCTCGCTGACCGGAGCCTCGATTGCCAGAGACTTATTCACATCCTCTGTAAATTCATCATAGCTTGAATACTTGCGGTTCGCGAGTTCTCCGGCAAGCTCATAGACCATATTCGCGATGTCCGTGCCGATACGCTCACCTTTCAGCGCGTTCTGACGGCGACCGTACACACCCTTTCTCTGGGCGTTCATGATGTCATCATATTCCACAAGACGCTTACGGATGCCAAAGTTGTTTTCCTCGACACGTTTCTGTGCGTTCTCTATTGACTTGGTGACCATGCTGTTTTCAATCATCTCGCCCTCCTTGAAGCCAAGACGGTCGAGCATCTTGACAACGCGGTCATTGGCGAAGAGACGCATGACCGTGTCTTCAAACGACACGAAGAACACCGAACTGCCCGGGTCTCCCTGACGGCCGGCACGACCTCTTAGCTGACGGTCCACACGGCGAGACTCGTGACGCTCAGTGCCGATGATGGCGAGACCTCCTGCAGCCTTGACTTCATCGGAGAGCTTGATGTCAGTACCACGACCAGCCATATTGGTCGCGATGGTGACAGTACCTTTCTGACCTGCCTGGGCAACGATATCCGCCTCTTTCTGGTGAAGCTTGGCATTAAGCACCTGATGTGGAATCTTACGCAGTTTCAACATTTTTGAAAGAAGCTCGGAAATCTCCACAGAGGTGGTTCCGACAAGCACCGGGCGACCGGCGTTCACCATGTCTTCAACTTCCTGGATGACTGCCGCGTATTTCTCTTTCTTCGTGCGGTATACACGGTCGTTCATATCATCGCGGATGACGGGACGGTTGGTCGGAATCTCGATCACATCGAGCTTGTATATGTCATAGAACTCTCCCGCCTCGGTCATCGCGGTACCTGTCATACCGGCAAGTTTACGATACATACGGAAATAATTCTGCAACGTGATTGTAGCGTATGTCTGAGTGGCTGCCTCAACCTTAACACCCTCCTTTGCCTCGATTGCCTGATGAAGTCCGTCGGAATAACGGCGGCCCTCCATGATACGTCCGGTCTGCTCGTCGACAATCTTGATCTTATTGTCATCGATCACATATTCCACATCCTTGTCAAAGAGAGTGTATGCCTTGAGAAGCTGGTTGACGGTATGCACACGCTCCGCCTTGATGGCATAATTCTGAAGAAGCTGATCCTTCTTCTCGCGTTTTTCATCAGCGGTCAGGTCTTCGTTCTCAACCGCCGACAACTGGGCGGCGATATCCGGAAGAATAAAGAACTCCGGATCCTGGGTTGTACCTGTAAGAACCTCTATGCCCTTGTCGGTAAGTTCTATGGAGTGGTTCTTCTCATCTATCACGAAGAACAGAGGCTCGACAGCCTTAGGCATCTCACGGTTGTTGTCCTGCATATATTTTGCCTCGACCTTGAGCATGAGCTGCTTGATTCCGTCCTCGCTCAGATAGCGGATCAACGGACCATGCTTCGGGAGAGCCTTGTAAACCCTGAAGAGTGCGAGACCACCTTCTTCCGTATCCCCTTTTGCAATCTTGTCCTTGGCGTCAAGGAGCAGATTCTGGGCAAGTTTACGCTGGGCGTTCACGACCTTCTCCACGTTGGGTTTGAAGTCGTTGAACATCTGGTCATCTCCTTTGGGCACAGGACCGGAGATGATAAGCGGAGTTCTTGCATCGTCTATAAGCACAGAATCAACCTCATCGACAATCGCGTAATAATGTTCGTCACGTTGAACGAGGTCTTCAGTCTGCACCGCCATATTGTCGCGGAGATAGTCGAAACCGAATTCGTTGTTCGTTCCGAACGTGATGTCACAACGATATGCGTTGCGGCGCTCTTCGGAGTTGGGCTGCGTTTTGTCGATGCAGTCCACGGTCAGTCCATGGAACTGATACAGCGGTCCCATCCATTCCGAGTCTCGTTTCGCAAGGTAATCGTTAACAGTCACCACATGCACGCCTTCGCCTGTGAGCGCATTGAGGAAGACGGGGAGAGTAGCCACAAGAGTCTTACCCTCGCCGGTTGCCATCTCCGCGATGTTGTTTGTGACCTTGCCGTTGTTCATAAGACCATGAAGCACCATGCCACCGATAAGCTGCACATCATAATGCATCATGTCCCACTTCATGAGATTACCGCCGGCCATCCATTCATTCTTATAGACAGCCTTGTCTCCGTCAATTGTCACGAAGTCCTTGCCGGCTGCGGCAAGCTCACGGTCTGCCTGAGAGGCTGTGACCTCGATGGTGTCATTTTCCTTGAAACGGCGTGCAGTCTCTTTGACAACCGCGAAAACCTCCGGCAATGCCGCATCAAGCTCTTTCGCATAATTGTCGAACATCTCTTCGCGGAGATCATCTATTTTCTTCCACAGCGGCTCGCGCTTGTCATAATCAAGAGTCTCGATCTCCGCACGAACGGCAGCCATCTGGTCTTTATATTCCTGCGCACAGCCGCGTATGCGGTCACGAATCGCATTGATACGTCCTCTGAGTTCGTCGTTTGAAATCTCTGTGATCTGCGCGCTTATGGGGTTGATCTCTTTCTCAAGACGCTGCCAGAGCGGACGGACCGCACGCTCCGACTGGTCGCCAAAAATTTTATGTAATAATTTAGATATCATTATGATGTTTAATTTTTTCTGTTTAATATTCCTCAGCCAAGAGGCTGCATGTTTATCTTGTCACACACTCGTCAGTGCCTTTCGAGAAGAAGAGGTTTTGAGACCGCTCCGTTCGGAGAACGGATCCGGAGTGTGCTGCTGACAGTCGGTGCC
>CAMWMW010000076.1 GCA_947175455.1 uncultured Porphyromonadaceae bacterium
TTTCATAGTCGGTGTGTGTCTTTGTGTCACAGCCGCTCTTCTGACGTTTGCCCATTATTCCGATCGGATTGTTCCGGTGGGAAGAGGACGGGACATATCATGGAGCGACGCTTTCATTATAGGGTGCGCGCAGGCTGTTGCCGTTCTGCCCGGTCTGAGCCGTTCCGGCACCACTATTGCCACAGGTATAATGCTCGGCGACAGGCGTGACCAGATGGCGCAGTTCTCATTCCTGATGGTAATCATACCTATACTTGGAGAAGCGGCGCTTGATGTGAAGGATATGTTGAGTCCTGACCATGCGGCTCAGGGAACCGAGGTCGGAGGCGTTGCCCTAATTGTTGGCTTTGTCGCTGCATTTGTGGTAGGATGCTGTGCCTGCAAATGGATGATTGAGATCGTAAAGAAGGGCAAGCTCGTGTGGTTTGCCTTATACTGCCTTGTGATGGGTATAATTTGTATGCTTTGGCAATAATGGATTTTATAAGCGGAGAAATAATAGGGATAGACAAGCCGTTGGGATGGACATCTTTTGATGCCGTGAAACGTCTCAGAGGCGCCATACAGCGTAGACTGAGGGTAAAGAAATTCAAGGTCGGTCACGCCGGCACGCTTGATCCGCTCGCCACCGGTGTGCTGATTGTCTGCACGGGGCGCGCCACAAGAGAAATCGAGACCTTGCAGAACGGATCAAAGGAATATATAGCGGAAATAACTCTCGGTGCCACGACTCCGAGTTTCGATCTTGAGACTGAAGTTGACGCCACGTTTCCGTGGGAGCATATAACAATCGAATCCGTGCATGAGGTTCTTCCGCGTTTTATCGGAAGAGTGATGCAGGTTCCCCCTGTTTTCTCAGCGGTTAAGGTTGATGGCAAAAGGGCTTATAATCTTGCACGAAAAGGGAAGGAGGTTGAACTCAAGGCAAAACCGCTGGAGATAAAAGAGATTGAAGTCTTGTCTTTTGAGGGGAGGGTGCTTACAATACGTGTCGTATGCAGCAAAGGCACTTATATCCGGGCTCTGGCGCGTGATATAGGCGAGGCTCTGTCTTCGGGAGCGCATCTCACCGGCCTGCGCAGAACGCGGGTCGGTGATGTCAGGATTGAAGACTGTCTCGCGATTGACAAAGCTGTGGAGGTGATAGCCAACGGTCCGCTCACTTTCCCTGATGATTATAAAATTAACGATGAAGTCGCTTCGTTGTCAGAGGTGACGGAATAGATGGATATAACCCGCCGACGTGTCGGCAGAAGAAACAAACCTGATTATGAAACTTTCACAATTCAAGTTTAAACTCCCCGAAGAGTTGATCGCACAATACCCCACGGAAAACAGGGATGAGTGCAGAATGATGGTGGTCAATGCCAAAACCGGCGAAATTACGCATCATATTTTCAAGGAGCTGATCAATTATTTCGATGAAGGCGATGTGATGATCTTCAATGATACGAAGGTTTTTCCTGCACGCCTTTATGGCAACAAAGAGAAGACCGGAGCATGCATCGAAGTGTTTCTGCTTCGAGAACTCAATGCCGAGAATAAACTTTGGGACGTGCTTGTAGAGCCGGCAAGAAAAATAAGGATAGGCAACAAACTTTATTTTGGCGATGATGATTCGATGGTCGCCGAGGTGATAGACAACACGACATCGCGCGGACGCACACTGCGTTTCCTTTATGACGGTCCCCATGATGAATTCAAGGAGGCTCTGTATGCCTTGGGAGAGACACCGCTGCCGGAATATATCAAACGCAAGGCGGAGCCGGAGGATGCCGAAAGGTATCAGTGCATATATGCTGAGAAAGAGGGTGCTGTCATGGCGCCTGCCGCCGGTATGCATTTCAGTCGTGAGCTTTTGAAGCGCCTTGAAATAAAGGGAGTGGAAAGAGGATTTCTGACCCTGCATTCCGGTCGGGGCAATTTCAAGGAGATAGATGTGGAGGATCTGACAAAACATCGTATGGACAGCGAGGATACGATGGTTGATGAAAAGCTGGTGGATATAGTGAATGTGGCAAAAGACAACGGACGCAATGTGTGTGCGGTGGGAACGAGCGTGCTGCGTGCGCTTGCGACTGCAGTGTGCATGAACGGACGCCTGATGACTTACAGCGGATGGACAAACAAGTTTATCTTCCCTCCTTATGACTTCACTGTGTGTAATTCGCTGATTTCAAATTTCCATATGCCTCTCAGCACAATGCTGATGATGGTTGCCGCCTTCGGCGGGTATGAGACTGTCATGAAGGCATATGACGTGGCGGTCAAGGAAAAGTATCGTTTTGGCGCTTATGGCGACGCTATGCTGATATTGCGTTGATAAAGCGCAGCAAGCATGCAATTGCCTGAAAGGCGTAAAGACTTGTAATCCTCCGGGACTGAATATGACAAGAGTCGTTTCAGTCCCGGAGGATAGCTTGTTATAATAAGCCGGCAGAGGAGTGCTTTTATGATGGTGCGGATGTGTAATATGCTGAATAAAAAAAGATTAATTGTCTCCCGACAACTAATCCTCTAACCTTAAATCTAATACCATGAAAAACACGCTGCAAAGTTAATACAAATTATTGTGACAAAAAAATATTTAAACGATAAATTTTGTGTCTTTATGATATTTTAACGAATATTCCCGTAAAATTGGACATCTCCGGCGTTATGTCTTAGCAGCCAGTGTCCTATTCTGCAGTCCAGACAACGTCCGGCATCGCAGTATTCTTTCCTGAGTTGCAGGAGTGCCTGACTGCGCATTGCATCCTCGCATCCGATTCCTTCCAGTCTCCATTGTTTTATAAACATGTTTTTTTCCGGCGGAAGTTTTTTCCATAATTCCACGCCGTTCTCTGCCAGCTCCGGGTCTCCGTGTGTAGCTCCATACGCATAAAGCAATGGCGCGATGAGGTTTATCAGTAGCAGGTCAGTGCTTGCGTGTCCCAAAGCCGAAGGAGATTGAGGCTGCATTATGTCAAAATCCGAATGGTTAAGCCAGTATCCTTCGAGTTCCCATTGCAGGATTGCGCGTGACTCTTCAGGCTTGCCTTTGGCTGCAATCACTTTTGACATAAGCGAGAAACCGCCATGAAGCGCTTTTGCAAGAATCGCGATGCGGCGGTGTGGGAAATTCTGCGGGCGCGTTCTGGCATATTTCCATAATTCCCGTCTCATCGGACGCAGGTTGTATTTTCTCGCAAGGAAATAATACTCCCTGCAGAGGTGTTGATAATATTCATCGAATATGTGTATAGATGTGTCAAGCATTCCGGCTTGTCCGAAAAGAATTGCCTCCAGTTGCGGAAGATTGTCGGCGTGTCTTTGTATATATCCCAAAGGAATTGATCGCGCAAGGATTTCGAATGGTTCGCTGTTCAGTCCGAATCCTAAGGCGCGGGCGAGAGTTATGAAACAGGTTCTTTCCCAGTCTCCTCCGGAATTATTGAGCTCGTCTATTATTCTTGAGGCTTTGGTCTGCATTCGCTCGACTGCGAGAGATTCAAGACAGTCAGTTATAGTAAGAGCCGGAATGCAGCTTATGCTTTTGTTGCATCTGATGCCCTCGATGTTGTCGCAAAGCGTGGAATACATTCTGAAGAAGCTTTCCGGGAATGTCGCCGTAAGCTGGGGAATCTCGCTTCCGTCGGAGCGTGTCACGCGTCGGTCATTTATTGCCACCACGTGAAGCAATACGGAGTCGTATGCCGGATTCGAGTCGTGCCCGTGTCTGTACCAGTCAGACGCATGTACATGTATCTCGACATTTCCCGCCCATTCTGTATCGCCCATGCGTATCCTCGCGTTGGAGAAATCCGGTCCGGCATCGCGGTTCAGCAAACCCGGGGAAATTATCTCCACTGCCGTTCCGTCGTCAAGTCTCAGCTTGCGTCCCAGCATGCGGTGTCTCCATAAATACTGGTATAGTTTCTCCATATTGGCATTCGTGGTTAATAAATGTTAATTCAAACGATTCGCGAAAAGAAATGTTTTCAGAATATGTGAATTATTTTGTAACTTTGTAATGTGTTTTTCATAGTATTAAATTAAGATTAAGGTTTCGGTCTATTCCTTTGTGAAAAGAGATAGACTTTTTTATTTTGCGTAAATTTAGTTATAATATTTAACTGATGCAAAAAAGAAGCAAATAAGTTTAAACGGCTTCCCGACATCAGATATACTTCTCAGGTGCATGGCAATTGAAAAAATAACCGGAATTGTAGTTGATACTGTGCGTCACAACGACCGGCACAATATAGTCACGTTATTCACCCGCAGCCGCGGGCGAATTGCCTTTCTGTCGCCGGTCGGTTCGGGAAAGGCAGGCAGGATGCGCAATGCAAGGCTGATGCCGTTGTCGGTTGTCGAGGCGGATGTCAATATCCGGCAGAACAGAGAGCTGCAGTCGCTTGGCTCCATAATGCCGGCGGAAGTGTGGCGCAACATTTATTTCAATCCTGTCAAGTCATCCATAGCCTTGTTCCTTTCGGAGTTCCTTAATCGTTATTTGCGTGATTCCTCTCCGGATCATGTGGCATGGGATTTCATATTGGCATCACTGCGCATACTTGACAATACCGACAAGGGTCTTGCCAATTTTCATATCTGGTTTCTTATCCGGTTTCTGGATATTGCCGGAATCGCTCCCGACTTGTCGGGTTATGAGAACGGCGACGCGTTCGACATGCGGGGAGGTATTCCTGTAGTCGACGAGCATATTCACAAAGATATTCTGTCTCCTGCGGAAACGAGGCTGCTTGTTCTTCTGTCAAGAATCTCTGTGACCAATATGCGTTTTTTTAGGTTCACCGGTAATGACCGACGCCGTCTGCTTGACCGGATACTCCGCTATTATGCGATTCATTTTCCCGGATTGTCCGGACTCAAGTCTCCCGATGTCCTTTCAGATGTCTTTGCATAATCATTTATCTATAAACAGCCTCTGAAACGCCTGCCGATCATCGGAGCACGTCAATAATACGTATCTTTTTATGCGTGTTGGGAAAAAATGACTAAATTTGCAAGTCAGAATATATTGTATCTGATACAACTGATCGGTGCCGATGATAAAAAACGGTACATTATTGTTAATAAATAAGTGGTTGATAAAAATTAACTTGATGGCAGCATACGGAGACAGAAAAAAGCGTGGATTTAAGGAAGACCGAATTTTTACATGGGAAAACCGTGGCGATTCTTCTTTGCCTCTTATGGATTTCCTTGGCAATATGCGTCCGGATTCTAAGCGTGGCGATATAAAGAAATGGATGAAATACGGTCATCTCAAGCTGAACGGAACCGTAACCAAGGCGTTTGACGCCGAGGTTGAGCCAGGTGCTGTCGTGGAGTTCAATTCCTCCCGCCCTTTTCCCGAGTTTCGTCACCACCGCATAGAGATTGTTTATGAAGATGATGATGTGCTCGTGATCAACAAAGGGTACGGACTTCTGTCAGTCCCCACATTGAGCCATAAGAAAGAGGATAATGCCTACGAGATTCTGCGTAACTATGTAAAAGGCGTCAGTCCACGCAACAAGCTTTTCATAGTGCATCGCCTCGACCGTGATACTTCCGGACTTATGATGTTCGCCAAGTCGGAGGAGGCACAGAACGTGCTTCGCCACAATTGGAACAATATTATTCTGGAGCGTCTCTATGTCGCGGTGCTTGAGGGAAATCTCGAACAGGACAAAGGGTTTGTGAAAAGCCGCCTTGCCGAAAATTCGCAGTTTGTGGTCTATGCCACCGACAACCCGGATGAGGGTCGTATTGCTGTGACACATTATGAGGTGGTAGGTCGGGGAAACGGATTCACACTCGCACAGTTCTCGCTTGACACGGGGCGTAAGAATCAGATCCGTGTGCATGCAAAACAACTCGGGCATCCGATTGCCGGAGACAAGAAATACGGAGCGACCAAGAGTCCTGTCCATCGTCTTGCATTGCACGCGAGGACACTGCGTTTCGCGCATCCGATCACGCGGAAGGACATGAATTTCGAAACTCCCATACCACCAAAATTCGCTGCGGCGATACGTCGCCAAATGAAATAGACTATGAAACTTGACACATCATCATATTATCCCGAATCGCTCCTTGAAGAAGAAGTTGATGAGACGGTGGAAATTACGGTTGATTCCCGGAACGACCGTAAAGAAGAGAAAGGTAATGATGAAGAGGGGAAAAAGGAGCCGGAGGTCAGTTCCCTTCCTGGGGCGGGCGAACGTTTCGCCGATGGCGTGGCACAATTCCTTTCATGGGCGCTCGTTCCGTTGCTTATGCCGGTATACGGTGTTTTGCTTGCATTCAATCTGTCGATTCTTGATTTCACTCCCTTTCCGGTGAAACTTGTGTTTACGCTTGTCACCCTGGCATTCACGGTGGCAGTGCCGACATTGCTCGTTTTGCTGTTAAAGCGCATGGGACTTGTGACTGATGTCGGGCTTAACGGGCGCAAAGAGCGGGTGATTCCTTATATAATCTCCATATTGTGTCTTGCCGGAGCGGGTGCGTTCATGTGGTATAAGGGCGCGCCTATGTGGCTTGTGATGTTTTTCGGAGGAGGAGCGGTGGCAGGAGCAATAAACCTGCTGATAAATTTCAGATGGAAGATTTCAGCACATGCTGCCGGAGTTGCCGGAGTTGTTGCATTGCTGATACGTATAATACGCGACGGGCTGCCGCAGGAAGGCGCGTTTATATGGCTGCTTATAGCCATAGGACTATCTGGAATACTCGGTACGGCACGAGTGTGGCTCGGTCGTCATACCGTATGGCAGGTTCTTGCCGGTTATGCCGTAGGTTTTCTTTCGGTCATTCTGATGACATTGTTATAAATCCTGGAAGACGATGCTGAATCGGGCAGCCTGACAGCTTGAAATCATATATAGATTGCTATAATATACGTATGCTGTACAATTATCAAAGACGCGATACCCATGAGGTGAAAGTCGGTTGCATTGGAATCGGCGGCTCAAACCGTGTGGTCATACAGTCCATGGCAAATACAGATACAAATGCCGTGGAGGATAGTGCCGAACAGGCGATAAGGATTGCCAGGGCGGGCGGTGAGCTCGTCCGTTTCACCACGCAGGGTGTGCGCGAGGCATCATCTTTGGGAGAAATAAGGGAGCTTATAAGGAAGAAAGGGTATTCGTTTCCCGTTTCAGCAGACGTGCATTTCAATCCCAAAGCCGCTTTCGAGGCTGCGTCTACAGCAGATAAGGTAAGAATCAACCCCGGAAATTTCGTTGATGCGGCACGCACATTCCGTAAACTCGAATTTACGGATGTGGAATATGCTTCGGAAATCGGCAAGATTGAAGAAACTCTCGTGCCTTTTCTCAGAC
>CAMWMW010000077.1 GCA_947175455.1 uncultured Porphyromonadaceae bacterium
CTAATAACCAAATGTAAAACTAAATTCATTCTTACATGAAGAACAACTGTTTTCAGCTAAACAGGAAGTTTTGGGTGACAATGGCAATGCTGCTGACGCTCGCGCTTCCCTCGCTGGCTCAGAAGATCACTGTCACGGGACACGTGACTGATGAGCAAGGCGAAGACCTGATCGGTGCCACGATTATGGAAAAAGGCACCTCCAACGGCGTGTCTGCCGACATTGAAGGCAATTTCACCATCAATGTCCCGGCGAATGCGACGCTGGTTGTAAGTTATGTGGGCTACGACCCCATCGAGGTTGCGGTCAACGGTCAGAAACATCTCAACATCGTGATGAAGACCAACGCGCAGATGCTGCAGGAGACTGTGGTGATCGGTTACGGTTCCGTAAAGAAATCGGATGCCACAGGTTCAGTCGCAGTCATCAACCCGAATGAGGTCGACGCCAACATCTCGACATCCGCTCAGGACCTGCTCGTCGGTGCAAGCCCGGGTGTGGTTGTCACATCGAATGGCGGTAGCCCTGAAGGCGGCGCGACTATCCGTATCCGTGGCGGCGCTTCTCTTAATGCTTCCAACGATCCTCTGATCGTGCTTGACGGTGTGCCTTTGAGCAATGATGGCATTAACGGTATGGCTAACCCTCTGGCAATGATCTCACCTGACAATATCGAGTCAATGACCATTCTCAAGGATGCCTCGGCAACTGCCATTTATGGTTCGCGTGCGTCAAACGGTGTCATCATCATCACAACCAAGAGAGGTAAGAGCGGTCGTCCGCAGGTAAACTTCTCTGCCAATGTTACTGTCAACCATGCCCGCAAGACATGGGATGTGCTTACTGCCCCTGAGTTCCGCGATATCGTAAGAAATCATTTCGGCGAAAACTCAGAGCAGGCAGGAATGCTTTATATGAATGGTGCGGCTGATGAAAATACAAATACGGATTGGCAGAAGGAAGTGCTTCGCACTGCTGTCTCTCACGACTACAATCTGTCTGTAGGTGGTAAGGCAGGTTTTCTGCCTTATCGTGTCGCCGCTTCTTACACAATGAATAACGGTATCCTCAAAGATTCTCAGATGCAGCGTATGACTGCCGGTTTTAATCTTACTCCGGAATTCTTTGACGGCAAACTTAAAGTCAGCGCCAATGTGAAGGGTTACTATATCAAAAACCGTTTCACTGACGAAGGTTGCACCGGAAACGCCATCGACGCCGACCCGACACGTCCGGTTTACAGCAACATTCCTACCCAGGAGGGCGCGCTTTTCCCTTATTATTATAATGGTTTCAGTTCCAACCTTTCAGGTCTGAACTGGAATGACCAGGGTACAATCAACCCCCTTGCCCAGGCTACAGATAAGGATAACACAGCAGACATCTATCGTTCGAACGGTAACTTGCAGCTGGATTATGCTCTCCATTTCCTTCCTGAGCTTCATGTCAACCTCAACCTCGGTTATGACGTGAGCAAGGCTACCAACAATATTCTTCTGGCGCAGAACTCTCCGACTGCATGGAATTCTTACGACAAGAACGGTGCCGGATATTCCACAAAGAGCTATGAGCTCCGCCGCAACACCCTTCTTGATTTCTATCTTAACTATAAGAAAGATTTCGATGCAATCTATTCGAGCCTTGACGTGATGGCGGGTTATTCTTACCAGCGCTTCGATGCCCACGGATGGAGACAGGAGAAATATACCACTGCCGGTTTCCTTCTTCCCAATGATGCAGGTGGTCTTTATATCAATCCTGAATCAGAAAAGAATATCGGTCTTCCCTACAACTACTCGGAGTTCAATACAAACCCGGATAACAACTGGAATTCCGGCAACCTGGTGCTTGTGTCGTTCTTCGGTCGTCTGAACTATTCTTTCAAAGACACATACCTTCTGACATTCACATTGCGTGATGACGGAACATCCCGCTTCTCTAAAAACAACCGTTGGGCTCTCTTCCCCTCTGTAGCTCTCGGATGGAAGCTCAATAATATGCCATTCATGGAGAAGGTTGCCCAGGATATGAATGAGTTTAAACTTCGTCTTGGCTGGGGTCAGACAGGTCAGCAGGCAGTCGGTGGCTATTTTGATTACATGCCTACCTACACCGCTTCGACATTCTACGGAGGTTCTTATTACCCAAATATGTATACGGGTTCTTATGGCTCTTTCATGAGTACATATTATCCGGCTGCCTACAACAAGAATCTCAAATGGGAAACTACCACGACCTGGAACGTAGGTCTTGATATGGCATGGTGGAACAATCGTCTGACGGTAGCTCTCGATTGGTATCTTCGTGAATCAAAAGATCTTCTTTCCGCAGTGACATTCCCTCCGGGTGCAATGACCACAAACTCAATCATCCAGAATATAGGTTCATTACGCAATATCGGTCTTGAGGCTACAATCGGTGCACGTGTGATAGATACAGAAGATTTCACATGGAACACAAGCTATAACGTGGCTTGGAACAAGAATAAGATTACTAAACTTGTGCAGGGTGAGCTTGTCCAGCTCGGCGGTATCGGTTCTACAGGTCTTCAGGGTCAGGTTCACGCTGTGGGTTATCCCGCAAGCTCATTCTGGCTTCTTGAGCAGATCTACGATCAGGACGGCAAGCCTATCGAGGGTGCTTATGTTGACCAGAACGGCGATGGCGTGATCAACGATGATGACCGTGTGATCAAACACAGCCCCGACCCCAAGGTGACAATGACCTGGAACAACAACTTCTCTTATAAAGGATTTGACCTTTCATTCTCACTCCGTGCCAACATCGGAAACTACGTTTACAACAATGTGATGGCAAAACGCACATTCTTCAACAACGTTTCTGTCAACAGTCGCTTGATGAATCTGGTTGACAATGATGTTTACTTCAATGGTGAACAGTATCGTTCGGATTACTATCTGCGCAATGCCGGTTTCCTTCGCTGCGACAATATTACTCTTGGCTACACCTGGGCAAACCTGTTTAACAATAATCTCCGTCTTCGCCTCTATGGCGCGGTTCAGAATCCTTTCGTGATTACAAAATATAAAGGAATAGATCCGGAGATCAATGGAGGTATCGACAATTCGACATATCCACGTCCTGTAAGCTATACAGTAGGTCTTATCGCAACATTCTAAATCATCAAAAGAAAAATTTATGAAATCATATATAAATAAATTTATCGCAAGTTCACTGGTGATGGCAGCAGCCGGCACTTTCACGGCGTGCGTCGGCGATCTTGATCAGGAGCCGAAAGACCCGTCGGTCGTTACTTCCGGTCAGTTTGTCGATAATCCCCAGGAATATATAGCCGGTCTGATGGCAAACTGCTATGCCGGCATGACAGTTTCGGGTCAGGGTGGTGCCGGATCATCCGATATCACCAGCCCGGACGCAGGTATGTCCTGCTATTCACGCGCAATCTTCATGCTCAATGAGTTCCCGACAGACGAAACCGCATGGATCTATTTCTCCGATGCTGGTGTCGAGGAGCTCGTGAAAGCCACCTGGGGTTCTGACAACCCTGTGCTCAATCTTGCCTACTCCCGTTTCTATACTCACATCGCAGTGTGCAACGACTTCCTCCGCAACATGAAGAATCTCGGGGACTGGGGTATTGACCCGTCGCAGCTGACATCTCCCGACGGAAAGCCCATGACGGAGGAGATCGCGCAGTTCTGCCTTGAGGCACGCGTGCTTCGTGCTTACTCATATTTTCAGGTCATCGACTTCTTCGGTCGCGCTGCTGTTGCTTGGGATGTTGATGATGCCGGCAACACAATCCCCTATGGAACAATTCCTCCACAGGCTGAAAGCCGTCAGGCTCTATACAACAAGGTTGTGGCAGACCTCGAGGATGTGCTTGCCAACTGGCCTGCCGGTCACACTCCCAGATACGGACGTATCGGCAAGGACGCTGTCCGCGGCCTTCTCGCCCGTTTCTATCTGAATGAGAAAGTCTTCACAGACGGCGCTTCAGATGCCGGTTGGAAGAAATGTTGGGACATGTGTCAGCAGATCATCACTGATCATGATATCAATGCCAATCATGGTCTTGCTTCTGATTATCTCGCTCTCTTCGGTGCCACAAATGATATATTCATGCCGGGCAAGGCTTCTGCCGGAAACAATGAAATACTCATGGGTCTTCCTTATGACAATATGGACACCCAGAGCTATGGCGGAACAGATTTCCTCATTATGGGTGTGATCGGTGACTTCGGTGACAAAGAGCTGACAAAAGGTTTCTGTAATAAGACATGGTATGGCTTCCAGTCCGCATGGGCTTGTATGCATGCTCGTGAACAATTTTCGCAGTTATTTGATCTGACCACTGACGGCCGTGCTTATTTGTGGCTGACGGAAGATGCCGGTTATACTATCACTAACCAGACTATTTCGAAATTTACCGATGGCTACCTTCCCATCAAGTTTACGAACGTCAAGGCAACCAATGGAACTTATTATCGTTTCAAAGATCCTCAGACCCGTCTTAACCGCATCTCTCCTGATGCTTCAATGACAGTGGAGGCAAACTATAATTTCTGTGATACAGATCTTCCTTTGATTCGTCTCGCCGATGTATATCTCATGGCGGCTGAGGCTTCTCTACACGGAGTCGGTTCAACTACCACCGGTCAGCAGTATCTCAATTGGGTTCGCCAGCGTGCCGGTCTTGCTCCGATTCAGAATATGACTGCCGACAATGTGCTTGACGAGCGTGCCCGCGAACTTTATTGGGAGAATCTTCGTCGAACAGACCTCATACGTTTTGGTAAATTCACCGGTAACGCTTATAACTGGAACTGGAAGAATGGTACGTCTGTCGGAACTGCAATTGCCGATTACATGTCTGTTTATCCTATTCCGAGCGCTATCGTGGCTTCTTATGCTGCCGGAACTTATCAGCAGAATCCGGGTTATGTGAAATAATAATCAAACAAACGAAATCAAATGAAAAAGATATCATTATTTACATTGCTCGTCATGGCGCTCGGTCTCGGACTGACAGGCTGCAAGGATGACACACAGCCACGTCTTGAGGTGCCGACGGAGTTTGTGCTCAATACTCCGGCGATGGGCGACCAGACATATATATTCCGTGATGACGAGAACTACAAACCTCTCAATGACATCACATTCACTGTTTCCCAGCCTAATTATGGACTCGGTTGTACTCCCGATTATACTGTGCAGCTCGCAAAGAGCGAAGCGGATTTCGCCGCCTGGGATGCAGCGGAGAAGACGGGTGACACAGCTGAGGACAACGCTATTCTCGGAACAGATGAACTTCCATTGGCGTTCACTCTTGAGACCATTACTTCGTCAGCCCAGATCACTATTCCTGGAGAAGTGTTCTGCGCAGGTGTAAACGCTCTTTATGGTTTTGATCTTGATAATTACAATCATAAGACTGTGCCTGTCGCTGTGCGTGTTCATGCGGCTATAGCGAATGCTCCACAGAGTGAAATCTGGTCGAATGCCATCAATCTTAATGTGTCTTCCTATATCCCTGTAACTGAACCCGGAAAGCTTTATCTGATAGGTCAGCCTACCGGATGGGATATCAATGCGGATCAGGTATATCTTGAGGAAACCGGTATCGGTACCAAGATTTATTTCGGCAACGTGTTTATTCCTGCCGGAGAATTCCAGTTCCGCTTTTATAGCGCACTTGGAGACTGGGAGAGCAATGCTGTAGGTTCTCAGGATAATGACAGTCCTAAAGATATAAGCTTCACTGACGGTGTCTATGAAGGACCGGTGTTCATGGGTAAGAAGAAAGGTGATAAACTTGGTAAAGGCTCATGGCAGGATGCTTCTTGGGCTGGCGGTAATCTTGAGATTACAGTCGATCTGAAAACGATGACTATCAAGATGCAGATGGCTGAGCCTAAAAAAGTTTATCTGATAGGTGCTTTCCCCGGCTGGGACATCACTAACGATACTGCGCCTCTTGTAGAAACTCCCGGCGGTTCAAATATCTATAAGGGAACTTATAATATTCCTGCCGGTCAGTTCATGCTCCGTATCTATACAGACCTGGGTGATTGGGCTGTGGGATCAATCGGTGCGGAAGGTTCGGGTAATCCTGAAATCACACTTCCTTATACAGGTAATTGTGTTAAGGATTCTCAGGCTAACTGGACAATCAGCGGCTGGGCCGGTGGTGAGGTTGACTTTACCTACGACATGAATTCCAATACAATCGATATTCAGACTAAATAAACCGAAAGCAATTGTTCATATAATCCGCCGGAGATAGTTCCGACCGGCTCCGGCGGACTCAAACAACTAAAGAAAATATGAAAAAATACAGTATATTTCTGATGGCGGCTCTTGCTCTCGGCTTTGCAGCCTGTGATGACAAGAGCGATCTTGGAATTGCGCAAGTAAACCCGCAGGAAACGGTAGTTTCTGCCGATGGGGTGACAGTTGCGGCTTCCGATGCCTACAAGGGCACGATTGACCTTGAGAATAACATAAATAAGAAAATTTCCATTGTCTCTATTGCTGAGGCAGTTGATTTCCCCGAAGGCACTGAATTCGATATGAAACTTGCCGTGGCAAAGGATGAGACCATGGCTGGCGCCCAGATTCTGCCAATTGTCAACGGTCAGGTCGATGCCAATGAACTTGAGGATATCATAGTGGAATATTATGGGATCACTCCTGAAGTTGTGACTCCTTGGATGGGAGTGGAGATTTACGCCAATGTCGGCTCCCAGCAATCACGCCTCGGTGGAGACGGATTCTACTATCTCAAACAGCAGGTGAATGTGCTTCCTGTGGATGCAAATCTTGACATCGAGAACACATATTACCTTGGCGGAACACTCAGCCAGAAGATGGATCACAGTGCTCTGCATGCCTATGTGGACAATAACTTCATTGCAATATTCGAGGTTACTGCCGCAGATGCTTCCTCCGGATTCAAGTGGAGTGTAGTTCCCGGAAGCGTAGAGGGCAGTGCGACAGCGGCTCAGTGCTATGGTCCGGGTGCGGACGGCACTCTTGTTCTCGGCGAAGAAGGCACTATCACTGCTCCCGGTCGTTATCGTCTTGTGGCAGACATGCTCGCGAAGACCTACACACTGACCTTCGCATATGAAGTTCTTTACACTCCGGGTACCGGCAACAACTGGAGCCAGCTTGCCTCAATGCAGCTCTACACTACCGATTACGCAACATATTTCGGCTTTACACGCACCGGTGCCGAAGGCGAGCCGTCCGGCAAGTTCAAGCGTTGCGCACCAGAAAACTGGGTGGTGAACTGGGGTCTCAACAATGGAGTCCTTACTCCGGGAGGAAGCGACAT
>CAMWMW010000078.1 GCA_947175455.1 uncultured Porphyromonadaceae bacterium
CAATAGACATCGACCTGCAGGACATGCTGGAGGAAGAGCTTCACGACATCTGTGCCGGTGCCAACGCCGAATGGGGCACGGCAATTCTGATGGAAGTCAAGACGGGTGAGATAAAAGCGATATCGAACATCGAGCTTCTTGAAGACGGCACCTACGGAGAGGCTCTGAACCGGGCGGTTCTGCCGTTTGAACCGGGATCGGTGATGAAACCCATTTCTCTGATGATCGCTTTCGAAGACGGTCTGGTGAAAAATGTCACGGATCAGGTAAGCTGTGCCCCTTTCCAGCGGACAAGCGACCCCCACGGCTCCGGAATGAAGACCATGAAACAGGTGATCGAGCAGTCTTCGAATCCCGGAATCGCAAGGGTGATATTCAGAGGCTACGAAAAAGACCCCGCAAGATTCCATGACCGCCTTACCGAACTCGGCTTTTTCGAACCGATCCGTTCTGGCATCGCAGGTGAATGCACGCCGCGAATCCGCAAACTCCTTCCTAAAGATTCAAAAGGCAACAACATAACCATGACAGCGCGTCATCTCGACCTCGCACGTCAGGCATACGGCTACAACACGGAGCTTCCGCCGCTCTTCACTCTGGCAGTTTACAATGCCATCGCGAACGGAGGCCGCTACGTGCGTCCGCATCTTATGAAAGGGCTGGTTGATGAAGACGGTAATGATTCCATAATCCCTGTCCAGTATATTCGCGACCGCATATGTTCAGAAGAGACGGCACGCAAGGTGCGCGAATGCATCGCGGAAGTGGTGTGGGGTGAACACGGCACGGCACGTGCCGTACGCGACGACCGTGTAAAGGTAGCAGGAAAGACCGGCACAGCCTATCCTGTCGAGAAAGGTGTCTACAACACAGCCAAGAGACGTTATGCATTCGCCGGATTCTTCCCTTACGAAAATCCGCAGTACAGTTGCATCGCGCTCGTGCTCGGGCCAAGCGGAACATCCGCAAACCGCACATCCGGGCAGGTCGTCAAGAATATGGCGGTGAAGATGTATTCCCGCGGACGCCTCAACAATTCATCGACTTATATGGCAGACGCCAAAGGGCACAAACCGATAGTGGTGGGATCTGAAAAATGCGATAACAACATGCTCGCCTCCTCAATCGGAGCCAAAGGCATGAAACACTATAAGACTGCAAAAGTCCATCCCGAAGGCGCAGTGCCGGATGTAAAAGGCTTCGATGCCCCCACAGCAGTCAAGATTCTTGAGGAACGGGGCATAAATGTAAGACTTTCCGGCTCAGGATATGTCGTGGCACAGTCGATACCGGCAGGAACCGGAATCAGACCGAACCAGACAATAACACTTCATCTCAGAATATAATTACGTAAATATATGTCTATCAAACTATCTCATCTTCTCGAAGGAATAAAGACACTCGAAGTCATAGGCGATATCGACAAAAATATCGTTGACCTCAGAAGCGATTCACGAAAGGCTGTCAAAGACGGCATGTTTGTCGCAGTGCGCGGCGTGACAACCGACGGTCATAAATACATACCCGTAGTCGCAAGCACCCACGTCGGCGCGATAGTGTGCGAGCAACTTCCCTCTACTCTTGAAAAAGGAATAACATATATCCGTGTGGCAGATTCTGCCGAAGCCTTGGGTCAGCTTGCCTCCAACTGGTACGGACACCCCTCTGACAAACTGAAACTTGTCGGTGTCACAGGAACAAACGGAAAAACGACCACTGCCACCCTGCTTTATGAAATGGCAAAATTCGAAGGCTACAAGGCGGGTCTGATTTCAACTGTCTGCAATTACATTCAGGACCGTGTAGTGCCTGCCACACACACCACACCCGACCCGCTGACGCTCAACGAGCTGCTTGCCGAAATGGTCGAGGAGGGATGCGACTATGCATTCATGGAGGTGTCATCGCATGCGGCACATCAGCACCGCATAGCCGGGCTGAGATTCGCAGGCGCGATATTCTCCAACCTCACAAGAGACCATCTTGACTATCACGGCACTGTTGAAAACTACATGAATGCCAAGAAAATGTTCTTCGACATGCTTCCCGCGGACGCGTTCGCTCTCGTAAACATCGATGACAAATGCGGCAGATACATGGTCCAGAACACCAAGGCGAAGACATACACATATTCCCTGCGCAGCGATGCGGATTTCAAATGCCGGGTTCTCGAGACGCGCCTTGACGGAACACTGCTCTCACTGAACGGGAAAGATGTCGAAGTGGCGTTTACCGGCAAATTCAACGCATACAATCTTACGGCAGTTTACGCCGCCTCCGTTCTCATAGGATGGAAACAGGAGGAAGTGCTGATTAATATGAGCAGACTTGTGCCGGTGTCCGGGCGCTTCCAGACAATCCAGTCGCCAGAAGGCGTGACCGCCATTGTGGATTATGCACACACTCCCGACGCCCTTGTGAATGTTCTCGACACAATACGCGAGATAATCGGCGCGGGGGCGGAAATCACCACTGTGGTGGGCGCAGGAGGCAACCGGGACCATGGCAAACGTCCCATCATGGCTCACGAGGCGGCGGTCAGATCCGATCTCCTCATTCTTACTTCCGACAATCCGCGTGACGAAGAGCCGGAGGCTATAATCGAAGACATGAAAGCCGGTCTTGACAATGACGAGATGAGACGAACACTCTGCATAACTGACCGCCGGGAGGCTATACGAACGGCTATGAGAATTACCAAACCGGGAAGCGTGGTGCTTGTGGCTGGAAAAGGTCATGAGACCTATCAGGAAGTGAAAGGCATCCGCAACCATTTTGATGACCGCGAAGAAATTAAAGCAACATTCTGAATATGATTTACGCATTGCTCGGACTCCTCAAAGAATGGGATTTACCTGGACATAACCTGCTCGGCTATATATCATTCCGTGCAGGAATATCCTTTGCCATGTCACTTGTCATCGCTCTTGCGTTCGGACACAAGGTAATCGAGCGGCTGCAGCGCATGCAGGTGGGCGAGGTGGTAAGAAACCTCGGTCTTGAAGGACAGATGAAGAAAACCGGCACTCCCACAATGGGAGGAATAATCATAATAATGTCGATTCTCATTCCATGCCTGCTGCTTGGAAACCTGTCGAACATATACATGATTCTGATGCTTGTGGCGACAGTGTGGATGGGAGCTATCGGCTTCCTTGACGATTACCGCAAGCTTAAATATCATAATAAAGACGGACTTAAAGGGAAATATAAAGTAACGGGGCAGGTAGGTCTCGGTCTTCTCGTAGGAATCACGATGTGGCTCTCGCCAAGCATTGTGATGAGCGAGAATTTCGAAGTGCAGCGCGACGGCTCTTCGGAAACGGAAATCGTTGTCTCCACAGACCAGATTAAATCGCCTCAGACAACTATACCGTTCGTAAAAAACAACAACTTCAACTATGAATGGCTGACCTCATGGGTACCCGACAAGGAGGCGGCGAAGACTCTCGGATGGCTCGCGTTCGTACTCGTGGTTGTGATTGTGGTTGCGGCTGTAAGCAACGGAGCCAACCTTACCGACGGACTCGACGGACTTTGCGCCGGAACATCGGCGATAATAGGCATCGCGCTGCTTATCATGGGATATCTCGGGAGCAACGTCATTTATTCAAGTTATCTGAATATAATGTACATACCGGGGTCCGAGGAGCTTGTGGTCTACGCCGCGGCATTCATTGGCGCCCTGGTAGGTTTCTTGTGGTATAACGCATTCCCGGCACAGGTATTCATGGGCGATACAGGCAGTCTTACACTGGGAGGCATTCTTGCGGTCTTCGCTATTCTCATACGCAAGGAGCTGCTGATTCCGGTGCTCTGTCTTGTGTTTTTCCTTGAGGATGTATCGGTCATGATGCAGGTCGGTTACTTCAAATATACCAAAAAGAAATATGGCGAGGGGCGCAGGATATTCAAGATGACCCCTCTGCACCATCACTTTCAGAAACCGCTTGAAGCCGGCAGCAATGTGCTTTGGAAACATCCGGTGAACCCGATTCCCGAATCAAAGATTGTGGTGAGATTCTGGATTGTCGGCATACTGCTTGCCGCACTTACGTTCGTTACTTTGAAAATACGCTGATTAACATTATTTTTTAACTGCTTATATGGAAAAACTGGTTGAGCTCGGAGGCGGGGAAAGCGGAGTCGGAGCCGCCATTCTCGGTAAAGACAAGGGGATGGATGTATTCCTCAGCGACATGGGCACCCTAAAAGATGAATACCGCGAGACTCTGGTCCGCGAAAATATAGAATTTGAAGAAGGAAGACATTCGGAAGAAAGAATACTTGATGCCGACATTGTTGTCAAAAGCCCGGGTATTCCGCCATATGCCCCGATGGTCAGAAAGATTACGGACAAGAACATTCCCGTTTTGTCGGAAATAGAATTCGCCGGCAGATTCACAAATGCGAAGATGGTCTGTATCACCGGATCCAACGGAAAGACCACCACTACCCTTCTCACCTACCATATACTCCGGAAAGCGGGGCTGAATGTAGGTCTTGCGGGGAATGTCGGCAAAAGCCTTGCACTGCAGGTGGCAAGAGATCCTCATGACGTATATGTCATAGAGCTTTCAAGTTTTCAGCTTGAGAACATGTATGACTTCAAAGCGGACATCGCCGTGATGATGAACATAACGCCTGACCATCTCGACCGATATGACCACAAGATGGAGAATTACGTCAATGCCAAGTTCAGAATCCTTCAGAACCAGACACATGACGATTATTTCATTTACTGGCAGGATGACCCGGTCGTAAAGGAACAGATACGCCAGATCCAGATTGAGGCGATGCAGATGCCTTTCAGCGAGTTCGAGGAGGAAGGCAGCCACGCTTTCGTGAAAGACGGAGTGGTGAAATTTGTCACTCCCGGAGAAGTCTGGGAGATTCCCCGCGACAAACTGTCACTGACCGGACTGCACAATCTTTACAACTCGATGGCGGCGGGTCTCTCGGCCTCACTGCTCGACATAAGGAAAGACGAGATACGGTCTGCGCTTGAAGACTTTGAGGCTGTGGAGCACCGGCTTGAATACGTAGCTACCGTAGATGGAGTCAGATATGTCAACGATTCCAAGGCTACAAATGTGAATTCCACATGGTATGCGCTTGAAAGCATGACAACACCCACTGTACTCATCCTCGGCGGCAAAGACAAAGGAAACGACTATTCCGAAATCGAGGAACTCGTAAAAGAGAAAGTGAAGGCTATCGTCTGCATGGGGAAAGACAACGAAAAGCTTCTCGACTTCTTCAGCGGAAAAGTCCCGGTGATTTTTGACACTCATTCCGTGGAGGATGCGGTGAAGGCTTGTGCCGATATCGCCGAAGAGGGAGACACAGTGCTTCTTTCTCCCTGCTGCGCAAGCTTCGATTTATTCGCAAGCTATGAAGACAGAGGGCGACAATTCAAGGAGTGCGTGAAAATGATGAATCCCAAAAACTGAATTCAAGAATTAAAAAATGGCAAATCAAGATATTATTCCGGGGCTTGAGATAAGAGAGACCGTCGATGGTCGTCCATCAGCCAAAAGCCCGACACGCAGCGCGGCGGTGCCGGCGGTCAAACGCTCCCGCCCTGACCCCTATATATGGGGAATCTACATTATGTTCCTTCTGATAAGCGTTGTGGAACTTTTCAGCGCGTCAAGCACTGAGGTGTCCGCCTCAAACGTATACAGCCCATTGATACGTCACAGTATCTTCCTCGCGCTCGGTCTCGGAGTTGTGTTGTGGCTGCAGAACACACACTACATTCTGATGCGCAGATTCGCATGGATATTTGCCATTCTGTCGCTCGGTCTGCTTGTGATGTCGACAGTGGCGGGCGTGGAGATCAACGGCGCGCAACGCGCGATACGCGTTGCGGGAATGACAATACAGCCGGCGGAAATAGTGAAACTATCCGTTGTCCTCCTGCTCGCATCGATTCTTTCGAAAAACCAGACACCCGGAGGGGTGACAAACAGGGGTATCATAACTTCCGCAATCGTAGTGGTCGTTTTCGCGATATTCCTTTACAAGGATGGTCTGACCAATACAATTCTGCTTATGGGTGTCAGCATAAGCATGTTTCTCATCGGCGGCATACAGTGGCAGAAATTCTGGATGACTCTTGCCATATACGGATTATGCGCAGGGTCTCTGATGATGATAAAGCACGCGAACAAGAAAATTTCCACCGATGATTTCGACAAGGTAAGGATAGAGGCGACCTCCGGTACCGGGGCAGTTGCCGATGCATCGGGCGGCAGGGAGGAGACCCGTGGCAACAGAATATCACGATGGCTCGAAGGGGTACATCCGGAAGATCCCATCGACGACATGAACAGACAGGTGATCTTCTCCAAATTCGCTCAGGCAAACGGAGGTCTGATGGGTCAGGGACCGGGCAATTCACGCGAAAGCGCCCGTCTGCCACTCGCATTCTCCGATTACATATATTCCATCATAGTCGAAGACACAGGATTTGTCGGCGGCTCTCTGCTGCTTATTCTGTTCCTTCTTCTTGTGGCGCGTGCCGGACGCATCGCATACAAATGCTCCCGGGCGTTCCCTGCGTTCCTTATCATGGGATGCGCCGTGATGATTGTGTTCCAGGCTCTTGTACACATGGCGATTGTAACAGGACTCTTCCCGGTGTCGGGTCAGCCGCTGCCCTTCATATCCAAGGGGGGAACATCGGTACTGGTCATGTCGGCGGCAATAGGCATGATGCTTTCAGTAAGCCGCTTTGCAGTAACAACCGGGAATAAAAAAGACATACGTGCGGAACTTAAGGAATTGCCCGAAGACATGCAGGCAGCCAACTTCAGCGATTACCAGAATAAACAATAGTTTCCCATTATCCATATGAAAAAAAAAATACTCATCAGCGGAGGAGGAACAGGAGGACACATCTTTCCTGCGCTTTCTATTGCAAACGCCTTGAAAAGGCGTATTGACGCAGAAATACTTTTTGTAGGAGCCGACAACCGCATGGAAATGGAAAAAGTTCCTGCCGCCGGTTATAAAATAATAGGGCTTCCCGTGGCAGGTTTCAACCGCAAGAATATCTTGAAGAACATCAGCGTTCTACGTAAATTGTTCAAAAGTGTCAGACTCGCGAGAAATATCATCCGTGATTTCAAACCGGACATAGCCATCGGTGTCGGAGGGTACGCTTCGGGACCGACTCTTAAAGCCGCCCAGCGCGCCGGC
>CAMWMW010000079.1 GCA_947175455.1 uncultured Porphyromonadaceae bacterium
ATCATCTCAAAATCTCCTGAAATTTAATATAAGCTAATTTCCAACACTTACTTAAGAGAAATAAGTTTGCATAAGTTTACTGCAAAGATAATAAAACTTCGTAATATTCAATCATTTTTTAGTAACTTTGCAGTTTGTACACGCAGTTTAGGGAAATCTGCTCTTGAATGCGTTAATAACTTAGATAGAAATTACAAATGGAAAAAGAGAAACAATCAGATAAAGAGTTGATTTCGGCTGAAGCGGAAATTATAGACAATGAAATCCTGCCTGAGGCTGTGGAAGTTATGACGGAGGAGGTTCCCGAACTGAAAACTTTCGCGGATCTCGGTGTGGATGAAACGTTCCTGCGTGGAATCACTGAAATGGGTTTTGTTCATCCCATGCCTATACAGGAGATGGTGATCCCTCACCTTCTTGAGAAAGACGGAGATGTAGTCGGACTCGCGCAGACCGGAACCGGCAAGACCGCCGCATTCGGTCTGCCGGTGCTTCAGCGCATAAATGTGGAGCTGTCTGTGCCTCAGGCGCTTGTTATAGCTCCGACCCGTGAGCTGTGTCTTCAGATTGCGGGAGATCTCGCGGATTTCTCGAAATATGCCGATGGAATAAAGATTCTTCCGGTGTATGGAGGTTCGAGCATAGAAAGCCAGATCCGCACTCTGGGCAAAGGCGTTCAGGTCATAGTGGCAACTCCGGGCAGACTTATAGACCTTATCAAGAGAGGAGTGGTGAAACTCGACAATGTGCACACCGTCATACTTGACGAGGCAGACGAGATGCTGAACATGGGGTTCCTTGATGACATCGATGAAATCCTGTCGCATGTCCCGGAAGACCGCAAGATGCTGATGTTTTCGGCAACAATGCCCAAAGAAATATCGCAGATAGCAAGAAAATACATGCGGGAGCCTGTCGAATTTGTTGCGGGAAACCGCAACGAGGGGTCGAAGAATGTGCGGCATATCTATTATATGGTCAAGGCGCATGACAAATATCTCGCGCTCAAAAGGGTGGTTGACAACAGTCCGAACATCTACGGCATAGTTTTCTGCCGCACCAAGAAGGAGACTCAGGAGGTTGCCGACAAACTCATCGCCGACGGCTATAACGCCGACTGTCTTCACGGAGACCTCTCTCAGGCTCAGCGAGATCTCGCAATGAAAAAATTCAGAGACCATGTGACGCAGCTCCTGATTGCTACCGATGTCGCCGCCCGCGGACTTGATGTGGATGACCTTACGCACGTGATAAATTTCGGTCTTCCTGACGATGTGGCGGTCTATACACACAGAAGCGGCAGAACCGGTCGCGCCAACAAGACCGGAGTCTCGGTAGCGATTATCCATTCCCGCGAGAAGCACAAGATAAAACTCATTGAAAACAAGATAGGAAAGGACTTCGAATATCTCAAGGTGCCGACTCCGGAGCATATCATAGAGAAACAGCTCTATAATCTTGCCGACCGTCTTGAGCGTGTAGAGGTCAATGAGAGTGAGATAGGAAAATACCTTCCCGGTGTACGCAAGAAACTGGAATGGCTTTCGGAGGAGGATCTGCTGAAACGGGTGCTTTCACTTGAGTTCAACCGTCTTCTCGCATATTATCAGAATATGCCCGATATCGATCTTAACGAATCCGACAAGGGGAAGAAAGGAAGAAAGGAATCCGAGCCGCGTGAGAAGAAAGACAAGGATCGCAGAGAAGCCGAAGAAGGATATGAAAGGCTGATGGTCAACATCGGCAAGTCAAACGGTTTCTTCCCCGGCAATCTCATGGAGCTTGTCAACAAGAACGTCGCCGGTCCGAAACCTGTCATAGGGCGCATTGACCTGCTGCCCGGATACACTCTGTTCGACGTGCGTAAGGATGATGCGCATCGTGTGCTTGACGCTTTGAAACATGCGGACTTTTTCGGAGACAAGATATATGCGGAGGTGGCGACAGACCGTGACTATTCCGCTGAATCCAAAAAAGCGAGAAGAGGCGGAAAGAAATATTCCAAAGACAAGGATGAGAGCGCGGCACGAAGATCTTCAAGCCGTGCCGACAGAAAACCAGCATCGCAAAAGAAAGAATCCAAATCAAAGAAAAGCAGGAAACGCGATGACATGGATGACTATATAGTGGATTTTGTCTCTTCAAAACTGAATAAAAGCAAGGATTCGAAAAAAAACAAGAAAGAGAAGAAAGTGAAGTCTTCAAAGAAGCCGAAATATAACGGCAACTATGATATTTTCATGAAATAAATATAAAGTATGAAAGGAGTCTGTATACTTGTAATTCTGATTGTATCGTCATTGTCTGCGAACATGCGGGCTGAGATTGTGGCGCGCGATACGATTACCGCTTCCGAGGCATTCGTTGAGCTGCCGATATCGGTACTTGACCTTATAGACAAGTCGAGACGCATGGATATGCTTGACTATTACGCCGCCGACAGCATCGCAAAAATACCCAATGCCATGGAGGGCTTGTCTTTTCTCGACAAGGTTACTCCCGATTACGTCAAGGTCAATCTGACTCCTGTCTCGACAGTCACGGTCAAGGTGCTTCCTTTGAAACGGGAGGAAGTGATAATAACCGCCTATACGGTCGGTGACAAGGACCAGGCTTATGACACGGAGCTGCGGTTTTACGACTCCCATTACGCAGAGCTGAAAACCTCACGGTTTATAAAGCCTGCCACACTTGATGATTTTTTTGATTATCCTGACAAGGAATCGAAGAAGAGAGTTGCGGAACTTGTGCCATTTCCCACCGTACGCTATGAGCCTGATGTAAACGGAACGGGCATGAGTGCCGAACTGACCGTCGGACAGTTCATGAGCGCCGATGATTATGCGAGTATAAAGCCGTTGATGAAACCCAGGCTGCATTACAGGTGGACCGGCTCCAAATTCAATTTGGAGAAATAATTGAAATAGATTAATTTTGCAGAAACATAGGCTGTTTGTGCAGCCGTTTCTCAAAACACAACACTACCAACATTATGGAACGCAAAGTAAGAGTACGTTTTGCCCCCTCTCCGACAGGACCGCTTCATATCGGCGGTGTCCGTACGGCTCTGTATAATTATTTGTTCGCACGCGCCAACGGCGGCGACATGATACTGAGAATTGAAGATACGGATTCGCGCCGTTTTGTGCCCGGGGCGGAGGAATATATAAACGAATCTCTCGAATGGCTCGGAATCGGCATAGACGAAGGAGTGCGCGAAGGCGGCGAATACGGTCCCTACAAGCAGAGCCAGCGCAGAGACATATATCGTGAATATGTAAAGATACTCCTTGACTCAGGCAAAGCCTATATAGCATTCGACACTCCGGAGGAGCTTGAGGCTGCAAGGGCTGCCACTCCCAATTTCCAGTATGACGCGTCTACCCGCGGCTCAATGCGCAATTCACTGACCATGTCTGACGAGGAGGTCAAAGCCCTTATAGACGGAGGCACGCAGTATGTGGTGCGGTTCAGGATAGAACCCGACAGGGAAGTGCGTGTAAATGACTTGATACGGGGAGAAGTTACTGTGAATTCTTCTATTCTTGATGACAAGGTTCTTTACAAAAGTGCTGACGATCTTCCCACATACCATCTCGCAAATATAGTTGATGATCATCTCATGGAAGTGAGCCACGTGATACGCGGAGAGGAATGGCTGCCGTCTGCGCCGTTGCATGTTCTTTTGTATGAGGCTTTCGGATGGAATGACACGATGCCACGGTTCGTGCATCTTCCGTTGTTGCTGAAGCCTGTCGGAAATGGCAAACTTTCAAAACGGGACGGCGACAAACTCGGGTTCCCAGTATTCCCGCTTGAATGGCACGACCCCAATTCAGGAGAAATCTCGTCCGGATACAGGGAGAAAGGATATCTTCCGGAAGCGGTGGTGAATTTCCTTGCGCTTTTAGGCTGGAATCCGGGAGATGATTCAGAGCTGATGGATATGGACGAGCTGGTCAGGAAGTTCTCGTTCGACCATTGCTCAAAGGCAGGCGCGAAGTTCGATTATCAGAAAGGGATATGGTTCAACCATGAATACCTGATGAGAAAGGATAACGATGAACTGGCTGCCCTGTTTATGCCGCTTCTTGAGGAGAAAGGCATTTCAGGTTTCTCTTCGGATTATGTGGCGAAAGCTCTCGGAATGGTGAAAGGAAGAGCAAATCTGATTCCTGATCTTTGGGATCAGGCTGATTTTTTCTTTGTTGCACCTGTGGCTTATGCCGAGAAGGATGTCAGAAAACGATGGAGTGCTGACACACCCCGCATCATGGAGGAGCTGATTGTCATATTGGAAGGAATTGAAGACATGACATCGGCAAACGCTGAAAAGATAGTGCTTGACTGGATTTCAGAGAAAGGGTATCATTTAGGTAATGTCATGAACGCTTTCCGTCTTGTTGTTGTCGGAGCATGCCGCGGTCCGCATATGTTCGACATAACTGAACTCATGCCAAAAAGCGAGGTGATTGACAGAATAAGAAAGGCAATCGAAACTATACCGGCACCTGAGAAATGAGACTACCACATCCTAAAGAGGTGAGGGGATTCCTCGCCGAAGGTTGTCGGCGACTTTTGGAGAAGCCCCTGTATTCAGGGGCTATTTCCGCATTTGGGGTTGGCGTGAAAGTTGCCGGCTTGAAAAATGCCAAGGCTCGTCTGCTTAGTGAAGGGCAGAAGGAAATCTGGCGCCGTCTCGATGAATCCATCGAGGCAGATGCGCGTTATATATGGGTTCATGCCGCCTCTCTGGGCGAGTTCGAGCAGGGACGTCCCATTATCGAGAAAATAAAGAAAGAGCGTCCGGAATATAAGATTCTGCTCACTTTCTTCTCTCCGTCGGGATATGAAGTCCGCAAGAATTATAGCGGTGCGGACTGCGTGTGTTATCTCCCGTTCGACACCCCCGGCAGAGTGCGTCGCTTTCTTGACAAGGTGAATCCGGAGATTGCCATATTTGTGAAATATGAATTCTGGCGCAATTATCTCCACGAATTGTGGCGCCGCCAGATTCCAGTTTACCTTGTGAGCGCCGTTTTCCGTCCGGACCAGTTTTTCTTCAAGCGACGCAGTGCCTGGTACGGATACTGGCTAAAATGGTATACCCGGATTTTCGTGCAGGATGAACGTAGCCGTCAGCTGCTGCATTCCATAAGGGTAGACAGCGTGGATGTGTGTGGCGATACCAGATTTGACAGAGTGTCGGACATAAGGGCTTCGAGAAAACCGATTCCTCTGTTGGAACGTTTTGCAGGCAATTCCGGTAAGAATAAAGTGATGATGGCAGGAAGCAGCTGGCAAGAAGACGAACGTGTCTATGCCGAATGGTTTGACAGACACCCTGAAATCAAACTTGTGATTGCTCCGCATGAATTTGATAAGGAAAGACTTGATACACTGGTGTCACTTTTCAAAAATGGGGCGGTGCTCATGAGTGAGGCGCAGAAAGACGGGACACTTCTTGACGGGAAGCAGGTTCTTGTGATTGATTGCTTCGGACTGTTGTCTTCGGCATATGCATACTGCAATGTGGCATATGTCGGCGGCGGTTTCGGTGCCGGACTTCACAATATAAACGAAGCAGCCGTATATGATGTGCCGGTTTTTTACGGACCGAATAATGAGAAATTCATTGAAGCCGGAGAAATGGCAGCGTCAGGAGGTGGAATCCCGATTGCCTCGAAAGCTGACTTCGAGCGCATGGCGGATATTATTTTTTACAATGACAAGGAGCGCGAAACCCGCGGACGCAAAGCCGGAGACTATATACGCGGCAAAATTGGCGCAACAGATAAAATTTTTGGTATTATATTTTCATCATGAAATCTAAATCGTTAAAACTCATCGCAATTGCAATGACGGCAGGATCGTTGATGGCGTCTGCCGCCGGACTACAAAAGACATTGACCATCAATACCTCCAAAAAGGGTGCGGAAATCCCGAAGACCATGTATGGTCTTTTCTTCGAGGATATCAATTTCGGAGCTGACGGAGGTCTTTATGCGGAGAAAATCAAGAACCGCTCGTTCGAATTCGATTATCCTCTCCAGGGATGGAAGGCAGCAGGTAAAGTCGAAGTGAAAAACGACGGTCCCTTCCCGCGTAATCCCCATTATGTGGAGCTCAGACCTTCCGGACATTCGGACAAGCACACGGCTCTTGTTAACGAGGGCTTCTTCGGTGTCTCGTTCGAGAAAGACTCAGTATATGATTTCAGTGTATACGCCCGTGTGCCCGACGGAGGAAAGTCAACAATCGAGGTTCAGCTCATAAACGAGGCGACTCATGGGGGCAACCAGACATATGCTTCGAAAAAGATTGAGATAACAGGCAAGGAATGGAAACGTTACGACTGCTCGCTGACCCCTTCGAAAACAATATTGAAGGGACAGTTGCGCATTTTCCTCAAGAAACCGGATAATACTGTCGATCTTGAGCATATATCGCTTTTTCCCCGCAATAATGTCAACGGATTGCGTGCAGATCTTGTCAAGAGACTTGCCGACCTTAAGCCGGGTGTGTTCCGCTTTCCCGGCGGATGTATCGTCGAGGGTACTGATCTCGTAACCCGTTATCAGTGGAAAAACACTGTTGGTGCACCCGAGAACAGACCTCTGAATGAAAACAGATGGCAATATACATTTACTCATCATTTCTTCCCCGATTATTATCAGACCTACGGACTGGGTTTCTATGAATATTTCGTTCTCAGCGAATTACTCGGCGCAGCTCCTCTTCCTGTAGTAAACGTAGGTCTTTCGTGCCAGTACCAGAATCATGACATGTCCGCGCATGTGCCCGTGTCTGAGCTTGATCCGTATATTCAGGATGCTCTCGACCTTATAGAATTCGCAAATGGTCCCGTATCGTCAAAATGGGGAGCGCTTCGCGCCGAGATGGGTCATCCCGCGCCGTTCGGTCTGAAATATATCGGAGTGGGCAACGAGCAGTGGGGTCCGGAATATGTAGAGCGTCTTGCGCCGTTTGTCAAGGCGATACGTGCGAAATATCCTGAAATCCGCATCATAGGTTCTTCCGGTCCTGATTCCGAAGGTGATAAGTTCGATTATCTATGGCCTGAGATGAAGAAATTGAAAGTGGACCTTGTCGATGAACATTTCTATCGTCCCGATGAATGGTTCCTCAGTCAGGGAACACGCTATGACTCATATGACCGCAAAGGTCCCAAAG
>CAMWMW010000080.1 GCA_947175455.1 uncultured Porphyromonadaceae bacterium
CTTATGCAAAAAGCGGTTATATCACCACTCTACGTTTTAACGCCGGACTCGGCTCAAGCTACTATCGTCTGGGGGGATTCGACAACGATTCCTTCAAGGCTCAGATGAGACATAATTTCGCCACGTATCTGGGGTTCTCGCTTTCCATCCCGATTTTCGACGGTTTCAATACCCGCAACAGTGTAAGACGGGCAAAATTACAGCAGACATCGGCGAAACTGGATCTCGACCAAAGACAATACGACCTCTACAAAAACATACAGCTTGCCTACTATCAGGCAACGGGTGCAAGAGAACGTTATCTGACCTCGCTGGAGACTCTTGAAAAGACCAGACTTTCTTTTGATTCCACACGCGAGCGTTTCAATCTCGGGAGAGCCACGCAAGCTGATTACGAACAGGCGAAAAACAATCTTTTCCCGCACCGAAATCACCCGCATCCAGGCACATTACGAGTATCTGATCAGACACCGCATACTCATCTTCTACGCCAATGCACGCAAATAGCCCGCATCTATAAAATTTGTTAATTTACCATTGTTCCGGCTAACATCCTCTGTTTCCCGAGTGTTTAAAAATCAAATAATTCGAAACAGAATATTATTAATTTAAAACACTTGATTATGAACATCGAAGAAATAAAAGGGAAAGCCGACCAGCTCAAGGGAAAGGCAGAAGAGCTGCAGGGCAAGGCTCAGGAGTTGCTCAACAACCCTGACGTGCAGGATAAAATCAATCAAGCCAAGGATTTCCTCGGCGATGCGAAAGACAAACTTGAGGATTTCGTTGAAGACAAAACCGATGGGAAAGGCATATTCGGTTTCGGAAAATCAGATGACAAAGAGTGAATTGCTTTTTGAGACCTTTTGTAAACAATTATCATACGTAGTAAAAACGGGAGAGCATTCGGATGCGAATCTCTCCCGCTTTATATATAATAAACAAGCTCTTACATTTCAAAACCCTGTTTTCTTATGAAATCGAGATAGATGCCGGAGAACAGTTCATTGGTGTCTTTCGGATACCGCACGTCTGTAAACACCTGTGCCAATGTCTTCTTGCCGTTTTCTTCAACAAACTGCCTGCTGTCGTCACGCGCTTCTTTCCCGGCAAAAATCTCATCGATTCTTTCATCGCTGTAATCACGGTAGACCTCATCATGAATGAAACCGGATGCCGGTATACGGTCGCTGCGCAGATTCCCTTCATCCGGATAACCCAAGGCTACAGTAATCACAGGGACGACACGCTTCGGCAATTCAAGAATCTCAGCTATCTGCGGAGCATTATAGGCTGTTGTGCCGAGATAGCATGTTCCCAGCCCCTCCTGCTCTGCAATCGTGCAGAACTGCTGCGCGAGTATGACCGTATCGAAAACAGCCGACATGAACGACTGGAAGTTATCATAACCGGGTCTGGCGTCGCGAGCCTCACACCATTTGACAAAACGGTTGAAATCCGCGCAGAAAGTAACAAGAACATCCGCGCCGACCGAAGCCGGCTGATTGAAATGCGTGGGCGTGAGCAGGCGCTTGCGTTCCGGATCACGCGTTATGACCACACTGTAAAGCTGCATGTTTCCATTTGTCGGGGCATGCGCCGCAGCCTCAAGCATCTCCCCCAGCAATTCCCTGCTGACTCTTTTGTCGGAGAACTTACGGACTGTCGTTCTCTCTTTGAAATATTTGTCTGTCATGGTTTCAATAAATCATATTGCATGCCGGCACCGATCAATATCAGACAGGTAATCCGGGATGCTGTAAATATCCGGTGCAAAAATACTAAGAATATATGAAATAAAAAAAAGGGTGATAACCTCCGCGGTCGCACCCTTTATAAGTTTCTACAGGTAAAAAATCTTAAGGTAAAAAAAGATTGTTTTAGGTCACTGCAAAGTTAGGTATTTTATATTCTTCTACCAAAGATTTTTTAGCAAAATGTTACAAATATGTTGTAAAACATATGTTTTTCCGGGTACCACTCCTCTATAATGGAATGAAAACACGATTATAATGGAATGAAAACATGATTCAGCTGTCGCGGCAATATCTGCGAAGCTCAAACCCGATGCCGTCCCAGACTCCATAACTGAACGTAGATATCCACTCGCCCAACACTACAACCTCACAATCCGGAGTGACGTTGAATTTCTTGAGCAGATGCAGATGTCCGAAGACAAAATAATTGATACGCGAATCATTTACCTTGTAATCTTTCGCAAATGATGTTATGTTGTCCATCATCCTTAATGCATCTTCTTCCGAAGGACCTTCGATCTTGCGGCTGTGACGGCTCCAGTTGTATGCGAAAGGAACTGTCCAGCGCGGATGTATCGCCGAAAAAGCCTTCTGACACGCTTTGTTGCGGAACAGTCCCCTGAGAAACCGGAACGACGGTTTGAGTCTGCCGATCCCGTCTCCGTGCGTCATGAAGAAAAACTTACCGTCCATCTCCTCCACAAGCGAACCGTCAACCACCTCTATTCCCAGTTCCGATGGAAGATAGTCGAATATCCATATGTCATGATTGCCGATAAACCACACGATACGTATTCCTTTGTCGGCAAGTTCGGCAAGCTTGCCGAAGAAACGCACAAAACCGCGAGGAACCACATAACGGTATTCATACCAATAGTCAAGGATGTCGCCGAGGAGATAGATCACCTCTGCGTCATCCTTGATTTCATCGAGAAAAGAGACCACTCTCCTCTCTGCTTCCTTTGAATCCGTAAAATATGGAGCCCCAAGATGGAGGTCGCTGAGAAAATAAGCTTTCATAGGAATCCCAGTTCCAGCTTTGCCTCTTCGGTCATCATGTCGTTGTTCCACTCGGGCTCGAACACAAGACGGAGATCCACTTTTTCCGGTCCCTCTATGCTTACAAGCTTCTGCCTTACATCCTCCATGATGAAATCAGCGGCAGGACAAGAGGGCGCCGTAAGCGTCATGTCCACATGAAGGACTTTGTCGGAGGGATCATACTCGATACGGTAGATCAATCCGAGATCATATACATTGACCGGTATCTCGGGGTCATATACTGTCTTGAGCAGCTCCACTGCCTTCTCAGTGATGCGAAGCTCCTCATCCGTCTGCACTTGCGGCGCAGACTTTGTTTCCTCGGTATTATCCATAATATCCATATTATTTTTGAATCATGACGCGCTTGTCAGAAAAGCACAGCCACATTCACCTGCCATCCTCGTGAACGAGCGCTGAAATTGTCAAGTTTCAACGTGCGGCAATCATAAGAGATGCCCCAGTAATAACCTGCTGAAAGCTGATAACGTTCAAAGAACTCGCCACCGATACCGCATTGCAAGCCGAAAGAACCTGCCGGATGCTCTATGATCGGAAGATCGGATGTGGAAAGATTGAAATTGAATACCGGACCGCCATATACGAATGGAGCCACATAATGTTCAAGTCCATTCATGCGCGTCCATTTGAAACGGAGGTTCAAGGGTATCTGAAGTGTATGGAACCATACGTTTTCCTTCCCGTAACCATCCGAACTCCATATATACTGCTGACCGAAATTTACATTCGAGCCATGCATGCTGTATTTCAATGCGAAGTCGACTCCGAAACCGATACCGGGAATCATAAGTTCTCCCATCACACCGACATTGGGACCGACAAGAAGCTTGTTTTCAACAAGATCCTGTTTCCAATACAACTCGGAGACATTGATTCCCGCGGTAGGTCCCCACCTGAATTCCGCCATTGTGCTGAATGCCGTAACCGCCATCAGCAATGTAATTATGATTTTTCTCATTTCGAGACTATTCTATATTATGGAAACACACAACGCCACACATCAGAAAAGATAGGCGGCTGTGATTGTCCAATAATTGTTCTTTACCTTTATATTGCCAATGTTGTTACTTAACACAGGAATGTTCTTTGCAACGTTGTTGATACCGAAAGTATAACCGCCGCTGATCTGAAGATGCTTGAGCAATTCAAGACCCACGCCTACATTCCAGCCCATCTGAACAGTCTTGGTGCTTAAATCCTTAAACGTGCTCTTGTCGAGCTTCACAGCCATGGTAGGACCGGTATACACCATCGGCGACAGGAATGAGGAGACAACAGGAAGTTTGAATTTATATTTGAGATTCAACGGTATCTCGAGAAAGTTCTTACCTACAGCGCCTTCCGCCGCACCCTCCTGTATCTCGTTGTTCATATGGGTATACATGAGAGAGAGGTCGAAACCTATACCCACGATAGGCACTGTGAACTCTGTCATGACACCGGCTGTCACACCGCACTGGTTGTCAGACGAAAAGTTGTTTGGCAAATTAGTCAGATGCAATTTATTTACATTAAGACCGGCTTTGATACCGAAACGGAACTCCGCGTTAGCTTGACCCACTGCAAAAACAGCCACTATCGCAGCTATTATCAGATGTTTAAAATTTTTCATAAATGAAATTCGTTTAGTTTCAAGTTGCAAATTTAGCAAAATAATCCTAATTATATACATGATTTAGTGATGTTTTGTTTAACTTTGCATCATGTATGCCGAAATAATATTGCCGCTGCCTCTCTATTCCACATTCACTTATGAGATTCCGGAAGAGATGCGACACGACCTCTGCAAGGGGTCGCGTGTGCTCGTGCAGTTCGGCAAAAAAAAGTATTACACGGGTATTGTGGAGCATATCCACTCCCAGGCTCCGGCAGGATACGATGTAAAGCAGATCATGGCGTTGCTCGACCCGACGCCTGTGGTCAGATACCCCCAGCTGAAACTCTGGCACTGGATCGCAGAGTATTACCTGTGTTCCCCGGGTGAGGTGTTCAAGGCGGCTGTACCAACCGGACTGAAGCCGGAAAGCGAGACTTTTGTCAGTCTGAACAATGATTTCGAGATGCCGGAGGGTATCAGGCTGAATGAAAGCCAGGCGATGGTCATACAGACCCTGCAGGACAAGAAACGGCTCAAGATTTCCGAAATCGAATCCGTAACCGGCATAAAGAACGCCACTCGCACGATCAACTCACTCATGGAAACCGGAATAGTGGAAATCGATGAAAAAGTTGTGGAAAGGTACCGTCCCAGGAAAATGACTTTCGTGGAACTTACGGCAGACAAGAATGACAACGAAAAGCTTCATGAGTTTTTCGACATGACATCCCGCTCCCGGCAGCAGGAAAAGACACTTGTGGCATATCTTGAGCTTTCGGGATGGATGAGGCACCAGGAAAAAGCCGATGATGTGACGAGGGAGAGACTGATTGAAGTCTCGGGAGCATCACCGTCCGTAATCCGAGCTCTTGTGGACAAGGGGATATTCAGGATGGTCAAGAAGACTTTAAGCAGGTTCAACCCCGCTCCGGCAAACCACAGCCCCCGCCTCGCCCCTCTTTCAGACGCGCAATCGAAAGCGCTTGAGAGTCTGAAGGAGTCTTTCAGAAACCACCAGGTCTCTCTTCTGCACGGTGTCACAGGCTCGGGGAAAACAGAAATATACACTCACCTTATAGCCTCTGCGCTTGCATCAGGCAATCAGGTTCTCTATCTTGTGCCGGAAATCTCGCTCACGACACAGCTGACAGACAGGCTGCGGAAGGTTTTCGGAGACACGCTGCTGATATACCATTCAAAGTTCTCGGACAACGAGCGTGTCGATGTCTGGAAACGTCTCCTGTCATCGAACGAGCCTCTGATTATTCTTGGCGTGCGCTCTTCCGTTTTCCTCCCTTTCGCTCGCCTCGGGCTTGTCATTGTCGACGAGGAACATGAATCCTCCTTCAAACAGTACGATCCCGCTCCCCGATATAATGCGAGAGATGCGGCGATAATGCTCGCTTCCATGCACGGGGCATGCACTCTGCTTGGCTCCGCGACTCCATCGGTCGAGACATATTTCAAGGCATGTTCGGGGAAATACGGTCTCGTAAGCCTTGAAGAGAGGTTCGAAGGCTCATGTCTTCCCGATGTCGAAATAACAGACATGCGCATGCAACGCAAAAAGAAACTGAACAAGGGAATTTTGTCGCAGCCGCTTCGCCTTGCCACCAAAGATGCCCTTGCCGAAGGTAAACAGGCGATTATGTTCCAGAACCGCCGCGGATTCGCACCTGTTGTGGTCTGTCAGCAATGCGGATGGACACCCAAATGCCATAATTGTGATGTCTCTCTTGTATATCATAAAAACTCAGGGCTTCTGAAATGCCACTATTGCGGATATTGCCAACCGATTCCGAAATTATGTCCGGCATGTGGTCAAAACGCCATTGAGGTCTACGGCTACGGTACTGAAAGGATTGCGGAAGAGCTGCATCAGGAGTTCCCCGGGCACAGAATCGCAAGAATGGATCTCGACACCACACGCAACAAGGATGCCTATCAGGAAATAATCGAGGAATTTGCAAGCCATCAGACCGATATTCTCGTCGGGACCCAGATGGTTTCGAAGGGACTCGATTTCGAAAAAGTGAAGGTTGTCGGGGTCATTAATGCGGACACTCTGTTGAATTTTCCGGATTTCCGGAGCAGTGAAAGAGCTTTCAACATGCTTGAGCAGGTTGCTGGAAGAGCGGGAAGACGACAGGATACTGGCAAAGTGTTCATTCAGACAACAAAGCCTGACGACAACATTCTGCGTCATGTGCGTGCCCACGACTATATGGCATATTACAATGAGGAACTCGAAGAGCGCAGGCGATATTCATATCCCCCTTTCACCCGCATAATAAACATATACCTGAAAAACAAGGATGCGGCGGCTGCCGACATGGGTGCCGTGATTCTTGCCAAAGCCTTGCGTGACATATTCGGAGACAGAGTGCTCGGACCGGAAAAACCGTTTGTAAGCCGAGTGGCGCTGTGGTATATCCAGTCTATCATGCTTAAGATAGAGGCTGGAGCGTCCATGAAAAAAGTCAAGGATATCCTGCGTGCCGCACACGCAAGACTGGCAGAGATTCCGCAGATAAAGACCTCGGTCATTTATTATGATGTCGATCCGGTATGACATTTAAACCCCGAACGGGTGCTGATACGCTCCAAATTTCGTAATTTAAAGTTGAATTCCTTGCATATTTTGTTTAATTTTGTAAAGGATTTTTTCATTGACTGACATGGACAGCATTCACGACAAATTCGACCGCAGCCACCTGTGGCATCCTTATACATCCACTCATGACCCGCTTCCCACCTATAAGG
>CAMWMW010000081.1 GCA_947175455.1 uncultured Porphyromonadaceae bacterium
GGTGCGTATGCCGTTACTTCCGAAACCACGGCATTCCCGAATCTCGGTTATAAGATTCTGCGGGATCTCGGTCCGGGAGAGATTGTGGAATTTACAGCAGACGGAATCAGGCAACTTAGTGCCCCTCTTGAGGAGATGCAGATTTGCAGCTTTTTATGGGTGTATTATGGATTCCCCACCTCATGCTATGAAGGAATAAACGTCGAGGAAACACGTTTCGCATCGGGTGAGGCTATGGGCAAGACCGATCCGACAGATGTAGATTGTGCATGCGGTATCCCGGATTCCGGTGTCGGAATGGCATTGGGTTATGCTTCAGGTCACGGGATACCTTACAGGCGCTGCATATCCAAATACACGCCGACCTGGCCGCGGTCTTTCACACCTGCCAATCAGTCTATGCGAGATCTGGTCGCAAAAATGAAGCTTGTGCCCAACCATGCAATGCTTGAGGGCAAACGAGCGCTTTTCTGCGATGATTCCATCGTGAGGGGTACCCAGCTTAATGACAACGTGGCAGAGTTGTATGCCAATGGAGCGAAAGAGGTGCACATGCGCATCGCTTGTCCTCCGTTGATTTATGGTTGCCGCTATCTCGGCTTTACATCTTCCAAGTCTGATATGGAGCTGCTTACTCGCCGCATTATAGAGGAACTCGAAGGTGATCCCGAAAAGAATCTTGATTTATATGCCAAGACAGGATCTCCGCAATATGAGGCGCTTGTTGAGAAAATACGGCAGAGATTCGGTCTGACCTCATTGAAGTTCAATCCAATAGAAACGTTGGTGGAAAGTATCGGATTGCCGAAGTGCCGTCTGTGCACCCATTGTTTCGATGGTTCAAGTCATTTCTGATATTTACCCGAACAGGAACCTAAGACAGTCATGCAACAAGCATGACTGTCTTTTTGTTATTTTTGTGAGTATGTAATGAAATTTGCTAATTATGAAAAGAATTGTAATCATGGGTGCTTCTTCCGGAATCGGTCTCAGGGTTGCCGAGGCGTTTGCGTCAAGAGGTGTGAAAGTTGGCATGGCAGCGCGTCATACGGAGTCAATGCGCGAACTTAAGAAAAAATATCCGGAAATGATAGAATACGAATCTATCGATGTCACGCATACCAATGCTCCGGAGCTCCTTGGAAAACTGATTGAAAAACTCGGAGGAATGGACATTTATGTCCATGTGGCAGGAATCGGGTATGAGAATCTTGAGCTTGACCCTCAGCGCGAAGTGAATATAATAGCTACGAATCTTGGAGGATTCGCCAGAATGTTAAGCACGGCATACCGGTATTTCCGTGACAACGGCATATCCGGCAGTATCGCGGCAGTGACAAGCGTTGCGGGAACAAACGGCATCGGCAGACTGTCGGCTTATTCTTCATCAAAGAAAGGGGCGCAGGCATACGTGGTGGCTCTTGAACAGCTTGCGAATGAAGAGGGTGCGAAGGTGACGTTCACCGATATCAGACCAGGATGGATACGAACCCCGTTGCTCAGACCGGGACTGAAATATCCGATGGAGATGGATCTCGATTATGCAGTGCCGCAGATCATAAAGGCAATAGTGCGACATCCGAGAGTGGCGGTTGTGGATTGGCGATGGAATATAGCAGTCGGTCTTTGGCGACTCGTTCCGAACATGTTGTGGACAAAAGTAAGGATGAAAATCTCCACTCCCGATGTTCCGTTGCCACTGCCGTCATCACATCCCTTTGTCTCTCCGAGTTCAGAGAAAGAGGAATCGCTGCATAAGGACAACATTGTCTGACATGCGGTCTGACATGCGTCAGAGACTCAGAGGTGTTTACATCCGGCGTTTTTTGTTTTTGACATCATTTCTTCGTATATTTGCGGTCGGACAACCGTTGTCCGACATATAATAGATGGAAGAAATAAGAAAATACAATATCGCAGTTGCCGGGACCGGCTATGTCGGTCTCAGCATCGCCACGCTTCTTGCTCAGCACAACCGTGTAATGGCTGTGGATGTGATAGCGGAGAAGGTTGATAAGATAAACAAGCGTATCGCGCCTATTCAGGATGATTATATCGACAGATTCTTTGCCGAAAAAGACCTTGACCTCAGCGCCACACTTGACGGAGCTGCCGCATATCGCGACGCCGAGTTTGTGGTCATCGCGGCTCCTACCAATTATGATCCTCATACCAATTGCTTTGACACGCATCACATAGAGGATGTGATTGACCTTGTGTTGAGTGTGAATCCTGATGCTGTGATGGTGATCAAATCAACAATTCCTGTAGGATATTGCAGGTCGCTGTATGTAAGATATGCGGCAAAAGGTGTAAAGAGACTGAATCTGCTCTTCTTCCCGGAGTTTCTAAGGGAGTCAAAGGCACTTTATGATAATCTTTACCCGTCGCGGATTGTTGCCGGTGTTCCAAAACAGATCTGCGACAGACGTTTCGCGGAAGAAAACGCCGCGATTGAAGCAATTGCAGATTTGCCACGTCTTGAGAAGAGCGCGGAAGTTTTTGCCTCTCTTTTGCAGCAGGGAGCCCTGAAACCGGATATAGATGTGCTTTATATGGGACTTAAGGAGGCTGAAGCCGTCAAACTTTTTGCCAATACATATCTTGCTTTGCGGGTAAGCTATTTTAATGAGCTTGATACGTATGCAGAGGTGAAAGGTCTTGATTCCCAGTCGATAATAAAAGGTGTCGGACTTGATCCGCGTATAGGTACGCATTATAATAATCCGTCATTCGGATATGGCGGGTATTGTCTGCCCAAGGATACTAAGCAGCTGCTTGCCAATTACGCTGAAGTGCCTCAGAACATGATGACCGCCATAGTGGAGAGCAACCGCACGAGAAAGGATTTTATCGCAGACCAGGTGTTGCGCATGGCGGGATATTACGATTATACAACTTCCAACATATATGGCACTGCTTCGGAAGAGCCGTGTGTGATAGGTGTGTATCGTCTGACTATGAAATCAAATTCAGATAATTTTCGTCAGTCGTCTATCCAGGGAGTGATGAAGCGTATAAAGGCAAAAGGGGCGACGGTCGTGATATATGAACCCTCGCTTGAAGATGGTTCGACATTCTTCGGAAGTCTTGTGGTAAATGATCTCGCCAGGTTCAAAGAGATGTCAAGATCAATTCTTGCCAACAGGTATGATCCGTGTCTGGATGACGTGGCGGAAAAAGTCTATACGCGCGATATATTCAGAAGAGACTGAACGTGATATATTTCGAAGAGATAGAAAAGAGCCGGTTGTCAAACCGGCTCTTTGTTTGTGGAGTATGGCGCTTTAAGTGATGTTAAGTCTCGGTTTCCCGACTGCGGTGTGTTTCCGGGAAATGTCATAACCGGATTTCATGGTTGAGTTTGCGGAGCTTTGCAGACAACGCAATTCTGTAGCACCCGAAGGTAATGAATGAAATGCCGATATATAACCAGACCGCGACTCCTCCCACTACCGGTCCGGCAAGGAAAATCACCGCGAATGCGAGTGTCACAAGGAGTAAGGCGAGCAACCATCCGGTCATGCCTGACGAATATGTATACAGCATGCAGGATTCACAGATGGCGTTGATTGTGATGAAGATAAGATATACGCCTACGGTATAGATGAAAGTTACGATCAGCATTGATTCGGGCAGTGTAAAAAGCCATATGCCCGTAATTATTTCGATTAGTCCAAGAGCCAACGGCCATCCCCATCCGGGCATTATGCGTGTGTTGGCAATTGCAAATGCCAGATTGACAATACCGGCGGCTATCACCACCCCGGCGAAAACATATGCCAGAACAGGCAGTGATGAGTCCGGACTGCACAGACACCAGATTCCGATTGCAATCGAGAGTAGCCCTGTAATCAGCGGCATCCACCAGTATCTGGTGATTCCTCCCTTAAATGTGAAATTTTCCATATGTTCAATTATTTTAAACAGGTTATCATAAAAGTTTCTGTAGTATTCATTAAAAGTTTCTTTATTTCTTGATATGGCGTTAGACAGATTTGTGACGGATTGGAGATGATGGTTCCTCTTTAGGCGAAGAGAGTATGTATTGTTTGTAATAGGCAATGATGATGGCGGTGAGAGGAAGAGCTATTATCATTCCTATTATACCGAGCAATGTGCCCCATATCGAGAGAGAAAGGAGGATTATAGCAGGATTCAGACCCAGAGTTTTTCCCATGATTTTCGGTGTCAGGAGATAGTCGCATATGCATTGGCTTATCACATAAACCAAAGCGCATTTTCCAAGTTCATGCCAGAATTCACAGGCTCCGGTCATGGAATTTATATAACACAGAATTATCACGGGTATTAGTGTCACATATTGAAAATAAGGAATCATATAGAGTAAACCAACAGTGATACCCATCACTATCGCGAGGGGAAGACCGACAATGGAGAATCCGATGCAATAGAACACCGCGGCGCAACACGCAATCACAGCCTGACTGCGGAAATAGCGATCCATATTGTCTTTTATATCGTCAAGCACCGGATACGTTTTTTCGCGGTATTTCGGGGGAACCAGCAGGCGGAATCCCTGCATGATCCGTTTGTAATCAAGCAAAATAAAAATCACATAAATAAAAGTTAGAAGCCATTCTATCGTGTGCATCAGGAAGTCTATAGTGGCGGCGAGTACCGTTGTGCTTTTATTCAAGACCGCCTCCATCCGGCTTCCGCTAAGGTATTTCGAGATATTCTCATGGCTGAGATAACGAGAAAAATACTCATGTATCTCAGGAGGTATGAAAGAGGACTGATGTCCCGTTGAGGTTTTCATCATAGCCTCAAGCTGAGTTATTTCGTCTATTGCCGAAGGGATAAAAAAATACGCGAGTATTCCGAGTATCAGTGCCGCTTCCAGAAGAGTGAGAAAGACAGGAATCGAGCGGTGCCGCAGCTTCAGATGCTTTTGCTGGAACTCCACTACTGGTTCCAGAAGGTAGGATATAAGACATGCGACGCAGAAGGGCAGCAGCACATTGCTCAATATGCCGATCAGCCACACTGCCACTGCTATAATGGCAAGAGTCGCTATCACCCGAATTACCCGGTCGAACGTTATGGCGCGTTTGCTATCAGACATAGTTTCTGTTGTAAAGTTTACCTATAGAATAACTTGAGACATGAAAAAGTTCGAATGTCTCCTTTATTGAACCATCCGGGGATAACAGGTGTTTTAAGAATGAAACTTAATTATAAAAAAACACATCATTATGAGTCACGAACAAGAACATGCCCATTGCCATTATGGCGTTAAACTGGGATTTAAGATTGCAAAACTTGTACTTTCTGCGGCTACTGTAGCTGTAGGAGTATTCATGGTTCAGGAAATACATAAGGTGCATCGCGCCATAGAAAAGCACGAACACCGCAAACTCCTCTGACCTTTAACCACAGCAATCATGATAAATCGGGTCGGGATCCACGGATTCCGACCCGATTCGCTGTGATATGTGGCGAGTCTTTTTCAAGAGGATTGGAGCCGACAATAGTTGTGAGTGTGAACAGGTTGAGCTATTGTTTCGTTACAGTATTGAAAATTAGTTTGTAATCGAATGAATGAAATTGAAATAAAAGAGGGGATGATGCGTCTCTGGAAAGAAACATTCCATGATTCCGAGGAATATGTAAGCCTCGTTTTCGATGCCTTTTTCAATATTGAGATGGTGGAGTATGAAGAGAGAGACGGTCACATAGTGGCGGCTTTGCTTGCTGTGCCTTATTATTTCGGCAACAGTCGCCATCAATTGAAAGGTCTTTATTTATGTGGACTTTCAACTGAGCCTGCCTATAGGAAACAAGGTATAATGGGAGCTCTGATTGAACGGCTGGCATCAAGGATGAAAAACTCCGGTCATTCATTCATGTTTCTAATTCCGGCAGATGAAGGATTGCAGCGTTATTACCGCGACCGCCGGTTTGTCAACGCTTTTTATAGAAGTGTGGAACGTTTCACATCTTCTCATGATTTCGCGCTTGATAACCAACATGCGCTAAATGAAGAAGACAGCCGGATAAAGAATATCAAACAGCGTTATTGCGAGCGACTGATATGCCGCAGGATATCCGCCGGTGAAGAGCTACCGGTTTCCGAGGCGAGAATGCTTACGGACTATATCAGGAACCGCGAAAATTCCGGATCGGATTCCTGCCGGCATCTTGGAATCCAGCATACCGCTTGTGAGCTTATGGCAGCCATTAAAGAATGTTTTGTTTCCGGCGGGCGTATATATTATTGTATCAATTCTGATGAGAAGGTTTCCGGGGTAGGATTTGTATATGCGGGGAATGATGAGGTGACAGTGTATTGTCTTCATGTGAGTGACAGGTGTTCCTATTATCGGCTTCTTGGGGGAATAAAAAACGACTTCCCGGATCTTGGTCTGAAACTTTATAGCTACCCTGTAAGAAATATAGGGGGGATATCCGATTATGACAATTATTCCCCTGCCAGAAATTATGAAGTATACGGAATGGCTCGTATTTTAAATCTTTACGAGATTCTAAAATTTCAGACCGAGGAGAGACACGATTTAAAATATTCGATTCTCGTGAAAAATGAAGAAAACAACGGTTTGACAAGATTTGTAGCGGAAAACGGATTCGTATCGTCAAGTCAACTGAAACCGGACACACTTTCCCCGAACCAACTTTTGGAAGCGATGGATGAGAGGGAAGTGGCATCGATATTGTTCCGTCGTCCGGATTCAGATCATATTGTAGAAGAGGTATTGGAAATTCCTCCATTAGGAGGGTGCATAAACCTGATGCTTGATTGACACGATATATAGTAGAATGATGAAATGATGATTGAAAGTTATTGTTAAGAGAGGGGATAGACAAAAACCGGATAAACAGATATAAAAGAATCTAGATTACAATCTGGAATTGTGTTTTGTAAATAAGGATAAAGTGTTTAAATTTAACGCTTTATCCTTGTTTTATTGTGTAAATAAGGCTTTGAGAATTGAATATTCCATAATTTGCGGATGTGAATGCGAGATTTTAGTGTTCTCGAAAGAAATGTTCTCAGAAAAAATCTGATGTTAATGAAAGCAGGGAAGACGGTTGATTTGGCATGTTTGCAAATTGGTCAAAATGGGACATTGTGTAAATGGAATCAAAGGAGGGCATGGCTTATTTAC
>CAMWMW010000082.1 GCA_947175455.1 uncultured Porphyromonadaceae bacterium
TCATAAAATCCTCTCAATGAACCTCACAATTAAATTTAAACAGTTTCTAAGAAACGATTGAATGAAAACGACAGGAATGTGTTTTCTGCCGTTCTAAAGAGTAAATTTTAACAAGGATAAGAAAATGCCCAAAATTACAGAAACCCGCATCAGCATGCTTCATGGTATACTGCTGATAGCATTGTTCGCATGCGCTGCCTTTTATATCGGCGAGGCGCAGTTCCTGAAGAACATCTCGTTCAGTCCGATGATAATCGGTATTATTCTCGGTATGCTTTATGCCAACTCGTTACGTAATAACCTGCCGGAGACCTGGGTTCCCGGAATCCAGTTCTGTTCAAAGAAAGTGTTGCGTCTCGGAATCATATTGTATGGATTCCGGCTGACATTTCAGGATATAGTGAATGTCGGAGTGGCGGGAATCGTCATAGATCTGGTAATCGTCACGGTCACGATTCTTGGCGGCATATGGATAGGACGTCTTCTGAAGATGGACAGGGACACAGCGTTGCTGACCTCCGTCGGAAGCGGAATATGCGGTGCAGCCGCTGTTCTTGGAGCGGAGTCTACAATCCGTACCCAACCTTACAAGACGGCGGTAGCAGTGGCGACAGTAGTGATATTCGGAACCATCTCCATGTTCCTTTATCCGATAGCCTATAATTCGGGATGGCTTGATCTGACTCCGCAGGAGATGGGAATATTTACCGGCTCCACTCTTCATGAGGTAGCCCATGCCGTAGGCGCCGGCAACGCGATGGGTACGGAAATTTCCAATGTTTCGATAATCGTGAAGATGATTCGTGTCATGATGCTTGTGCCGGTGTTGCTTATATTGGGATTCTGGGTTGCACGCCGTGGCGCCAAAGGTTCGTCGACGGCAGAAAAGGGGAAGGTAAACATTCCCTGGTTTGCAGTGGGTTTCCTTGCATTTATCGGATTTAACTCATTGAATCTGCTTCCGGCGGTATTTGTAGATGCGATAAATTATTTTGATACGTTCCTTCTTACTATGGCAATGGCGGCACTCGGCGCCGAGACAAGCATAGACAAGTTCAAGAAAGCCGGAGCCAAACCTTTTGTGCTGGCGTTCTGTCTTGACGTATGGTTGATAATCGGTGGTTATATACTTGCAAAATACCTTGCGCCGCTTTGTCTGTAATTCAAGAAAGAACATGACAGATGCACAGAAAAGGCGCGGCCCGCGGGCTGCGCCTTTTCTGTGCATCTGTCATGTTCAGAGATCTTTCTTTTTGTTGCGTTTTTTTGCCGGGTCACAGGTAAGACCGACTCCGAGTTTCTGGAAAATCTTGTGGTCTACTTCTCCGAGCATCACTGTGGAATGCATCTGGCATCCTTTCAGCTTTTCAAGTTCCGCGAGGGCGAGCCTGCAGTTTTCATCGCGTGTCGAGAGCACCGCCAGAGCCACCAGCACTTCGTCTGTATGCAGTCTGGGGTTGAGACTGTGAAGACAATTGATTTTCATTGCCTGAATAGGTTCTATCATCTCCTGGGGAATCAGCTTTACCGAATGGTCGATTCCGGCAAGATGCTTCATCGCGTTGAGCAGAAGCGCCGCGCTCGGTCCGAGCAGGGGAGATGTCTGTGCCGTTATGATAGTGCCGTCGGAGAGCTCTATCGCCGAACTGGGCGCGTCATCGCGTTCGGCACGGGATCTGGCTGCCGTCACAACCCTGCGGTACGACACATCGATCTTCGCCTGGTTGAAAAGCAGGGCGATTTTGTTGACTTCGCTGTCGTTTGTCTCGCCTTGTGCAAATTTGTTGAGAGCGTTGAAATAACGGCGGATAATCTCGTTGCGAGAGGCATCGCAACACACTTCATCGTCGTTGATGCAGAAACCCACCATATTCACGCCCATGTCTGTAGGTGATTTATATGGATTGTGCCCGTATATCCCCTCGAACAGCGCATTGAGCACCGGGAATATCTCTATGTCGCGGTTATAGTTTATGGCTGTTTCACCGTAAGCTTCCAGATGAAACGGATCGATCATGTTCACATCGTTGAGGTCAGCTGTCGCCGCTTCGTAAGCGATGTTTACGGGGTGCTTGAGCGGGAGATTCCACACCGGGAATGTCTCGAATTTCGCGTATCCCGCCTCGACTCCGTGTTTATGTTCGTTATAAAGCTGGCTGAGACACACCGCCATTTTCCCGCTTCCAGGTCCGGGTGCGGTAACGATGACCAGCGGACGGCTTGTCATCACATAATCGTTTTTGCCAAAACCTTCGTCAGAGTCTATCAGCGCGACATTGTTGGGATAACCTTCGATTGTGTAATGGCAATATGAAGTGATGTTCATACGGCTGAGCTTCTCGCGGAAAGCATCGGCACTGGCTTGTCCGTTGTAATGGGTGATTACCACAGACCCTACGAGGAATCCCCGTTTCATGAATTCCTCACGCAGCCGGAGCACATCCATGTCGTATGTGATGCCGAGGTCGCCCCTGACCTTGTTTTTCTCGATGTCAATGGCACTGATTACAATAATGATTTCAGCTTTGTCCGCAAGGTTGCTGAGCATTCTCAGTTTGCTGTCAGGCTGGAAGCCGGGGAGCACTCGGCTGGCGTGGTGGTCGTCGAAAAGTTTGCCGCCGAGTTCAAGATACAGTTTGTTGCCAAACTTCGCAATTCTCTCTTTTATATGCTCAGATTGTATTCTGAGATATTTGTCGTTGTCAAATCCGTATTTCATAACGGGATGCAAAGTTAATAAATAATCGACAATTTTTGAAATCGCATATTCCAAAAAATATTCTTAAATTTGCACACCAATCATTGTTAGAACGTGAAAAGAAAGAATATAAAGGATTCCACAATCTATATAATAGGTTTCTGCATCATCGCCTTCGCGGCAATTTGCTTTCTCAGACCTGACAGGAAAAACGGGCGTACGGACAATGCCTCCGCTGCCTCTTCCGGAGACACTTGGATTGACACGCTTTCCAACGCCTCTTCCGATTATGTGCCGCTGCAGCCTATGGAGCGGGAGATTGAACACTTTATGTCAAAGTGGGATATAAAGGGCATGTCTGTCGCAGTGTCAAGAAACGACTCGCTGTTATATGCCAAGGGTTTCGGCTGGGCTGACAAGGAGATGGGAAAAACGATGGAGGCTAATTCCATCATGAGGATAGCTTCAGCATCCAAGCTTGTAACGGCATCGGCGGTCATGAAACTTGTGGAGCAGGGGCGGCTTACGTTGCAGAGCCTCGTGTTCGGAGAGCAGGGAATCCTGAACAACCGTGATTTTACGGATGCGATTCTTGATCCGAGAGTCAGGGAAATAACTGTCGAAGACCTTCTTAAACATCAGGGCGGTTTTACTCTCGGTGCGGGAGATCCGATGTTCAATACAGTGGAACTTAAAAAAGCGAAGCAATTGACAGAGGCTCCGACTAATCAGGATCTCGTAAAGATTGTGTTGGGACGCAGACTCGGTTTTCAGCCTGGAAAGGGGAGAAGATATTCAAATTTCGGTTATATGCTTCTTTCACTTGTCATAGAGAAAGTGTCGGGGCAGGGCTATTGGGATTTCGTCTCAAAGAATATTCTCGAGCCTGCGGGCGCATACGGATTTATGCCGGCAACAAACTATTATGATGAAAGAAATTTGCGGGAAGTGAAATATTATTCACCCGATGCCGAACTGGTAGAGGATTTCAATACTCCCTCGAAGATGGTTGACCGCTGTTACGGAGGAGCCAATATCAATGCATTGATGGGAGCGGGGGGCTGGTGTGCGTCGGCGGCATCACTGTGTCGTCTTGTCGCTTCCATAGACGGAAATCCTGAAGTTCCCGATGTCCTCGCGTCATCGAGCGTGAACCTTATGACAGCACATGAGGATGATGAAAAAGTCTGTCTTGGCTGGACAGAATCGGATGCGAACGGCAAATGGAGCCGCAGCGGCACACTGTCGTCGGCACACGCTCTGATTGAGCGTTTCCCTGATGGAGAATGCTGGGTGATCACGATGAACACGGGTGTCTGGACCGGATTCAGGTTTACACGCGATATGTCGCGTCTCATAGAGCGTCTCAGGAGCCGCTATTCAGATCAGATGCCTTCGAGAAACCTTTGGTGACCAATGCGCCGACTGCCATCACAATGGCGGAAACCGCCAATACTGTTGTCGCTCCTCCGGATTTGAGCAATACCGGAATGACAAACACACCCGCCACTGCTCCGATTTTTCCGATTGAAGCTGCTATGCCGACACCTTGCCCCCTGCTGTCCACAGGGTATATCGTCGGCGGAAGCACGTAGGTTATCAGGTGCGGACCGATATTGAGAAACAGTTCAAAAGCCATGAATGCTCCTATCGATATCCATTTGTTCCAGCTGAAATGATATGACAGCAGCAATAGTACAAGAGCCAGGGCACACATCCAGAATCCCCGGGTCTGGATATTGATGATATTGTGTTTTTTGTTTATAAGATAAAGTCCGATTATGAATCCCGGCAGGATAATGCAGCTGATCCACAAGGTAATTTTTACCGAATCGGTTACATGTAATACAGGATTCTCTTCAGGCGAGAAGTGTTCCAGCCCGAGTGCCATCACGAGAATAGGCAGAAACACACCGATTCCGTAGACTCCCATACCTTCGCATGCCCATGGAATGCCGCTTAGCACTACCTTTCTCCAATTCTCCTTGATAAATCTTGATGTCGATATTTTCGTGTCAGGTATGTCATGACTTCCTGCATCGGAATCACAGGTTATCAAGGCATCCGGTCCGAAGAACTTTCTTGCGGCTTCCTGAGCCTCAGCCGCACGACCTTTGTCCATAAGCCATTTGGGACTTTGATAGAATCTGATACGGAGCAGAATCATAAGAGCCGCCGTAATCGCCACAATCCAAAGAAGGTGAGACCATAATTCAGCATTTTTCCAATAAGACAGAAGACCGAAGCATATCGCGGCTACAAATATATTGCCAAGCGCGCATCCAGCCTTTGCCACCCCGACCATCAGTGATTTATAACGCGTAGGCATAAGCTCGGAGATATAATCGGAGTCAAGGCTGTACTCACCGCCTATTCCCATTCCGATAAAAAACAGACAAACGGTAAGTGTCGCCACTGAAGGAAACAATATGCCGGCAATCGAGGCGACAAGTATAAGAGCCGGACAGAACCGGAAGAAAAACAGATAACCGTAGCGGTCGCTCAGACGCCCGAATATCACGGAACCGAATATTATCCCTATCAGGTCGGCGGCTCCGATAAGTCCTTGCATGAAAGAGGACAATTCCGGATGCGTGATTATATTCAGCATAGGAATTATGATTCCGGCAAGTGTTGCGACTGCAGTTCCGATCATCTGTCCGAGAGATGCCACAAAGACAATGTAATAGTGTCTTGGTGTCATTTTCATATTTGCGATGTCTGTCATATGGGGTTATGGTCAATTGTTCCTAAGAAATGCGGTTTTTTAAATAGTTTCAAAAGATATACAGTCAGCTTTGTTTTGGCTGAAAGAATGAGTAGGCGGGGAAGAGGAACAGCCATGTCGCCACGCAGAACGGACCTGTGAGCGTAGGCAGACCCATAGGAGCGAAGAACGCATTCATTGCAGCCTGGATGAATACCGTGGAGATTACACCTGTTATTGCCCATATTGCGGATTTCCAGGAATAGTTACAGTATGTCGCGCCAAGCGCGATGCCTGTCAGCACTGCGCTGAATCCGTAGAGACCGTTGGCGATATCCGCCCCGGGTCCTCTCCATAATATCACAACCAGAAGTGCGATTGCTGATGATACGGCAGCCCACATCGTCGCTCTCCAGCTGCTTACAGCAAGAGCGGCAAGGAAGAAAATGCCTGTAACCCACGAGTTTATCAGGAACACCTGAGCAATTCCCTTCAGCCAATATTGCACCAGACCGAGAAAATGCATGTCAAGAGTTTCCTGCGCTCCCAAAGGAAGTTCCGGAGTTCCCATGTGTATCGCCGGCATGCCGTTGAACAGACGTGCAGCCAGAAGGAAGAACCAAGTGCAAAGCACGAAAGGGAATGTAAATGTGGACATCTTCCATTTCCCCCAGATATTGTCGAGTCCCGAACGAACCCATGTTGTCATTGCCGCACACAATATTAGTCCGAGCCACATCCAGACCGTATTGCCAAGAAATGTGGGGAACGCGCATCCTACAAGACAGCCGTTGAATCCCCATAGCCCCTGTCCTCCTTTGGTGTCGGGCAACTGAAGTATATAGCCGGTCAATGTCGAGACGATGGCTCCTAAAAGCAATCCCCACGCCACAATTCCTATTCCTTCTTCATATGCTCCCCAGAAGATACCGATGGTGAAAAGGATTCCCGTCCACATGGAATCCTGAAACATTACCTGCCCGATGCCGCGGAAGAGTGTTCTCGGAAATGTGCGGACAGTGGATTTAAGAGTGTAAATCAGTGCCATATAAAATGTAATTAAACAGTTTCTTAAAATTAAACGTTTTTAATTAAAATTAGGTTTATAATATTTCTATATAAGATTAACTGTCATGAATATTCATACGCTGGCTAATTTCTTGAGGAGCAGGGGAGTGCTTATGATTCTGCATGTTGCCATCATGCTGTTGTCGGCATGGCTTATCTATATAATATCAGTCGATACGTTTGAGAACGTGTCGTTTTATGAAGAACCGAAATTCCAGAAACAGCAGTTCTGGATCTGTGTTGTCTTTATGGCTGACTTCTTCATCGAATTCTTTCTGTCGCATGATAAGAAACATTATCTTGCCACCCATTTCATTTTCTTTATCGTATCCATACCTTATCAGGCGATACTTTACCATTTCGGATGGGACATATCGAAAGATGTCGCCTATCTGGTGCGTTATATGCCGCTGATACGGGGCGGCTACGCGATGGCAATCGTTGTCAGCTGGTTTACCTACAACAAGGCTACAGGTCTTTTCTTTACCTATCTCATCACGTTGTTCTCGACTGTGTATTTCGCGAGTCTGACCTTTTATCTTTTCGAATTCAAGATCAATCCGGATGTGAAATGCTATCAGGATGCGTTATGGTGGGCGGCGATGGATGTCACTACCGTCGGGTCAAATATAGAGGCTGTGACCGGGGTTGGCAGAGTAT
>CAMWMW010000083.1 GCA_947175455.1 uncultured Porphyromonadaceae bacterium
ATTTGGTAGTATTGTCAATGCCGCTGAATGCAAAGCAAAGCACGCATGCCGCTGCTGTCAAGAAAACTGCTGCTCCCGAAGCTTTTAGTGCGCGCTTGAGCAATTCAAATTTATAATTCTTGAGAATATCAATAAATGAATTCTCTTTGTGTGATTTATCGGTTGTTATTTCAACGAGTCTGTTCAGACATTCGGATTCAGCTTCCTGTCGAAGGAGATTGCGGGTCTGGGGAACACACAGTCGTTGCATCAGACTGCTGTAATATCTGTAATAATCATCGTAGAACTGTTGATTGTTTTTAAGAATCAGGTGAGCTTCATCGAGCACATTGCGTATTGCCGCCATCTCGATTTGTGTCTGGGTGCCGGCGAAAGGTGCGATAAGTCCGGGAGTCTCCACGTCCTCGCTACTGCCATTTTCTGTAGTTTCCGTGATGATGCAGCTGAACATATTGAAATCAGGATCATCTATGTAAGTGGAGGAAACGTAGCAATATCCCTTGTCTCCAAACTCTTTTCCCCAGGAGTTTCTGACGATATAACACTTGTTTTCTTCTGAATATCCTACTATTACCATAGCATGGTTTTCAGATTCTCCCGCTGCTGTTTCAGATTCAGAGGGGCGGTTGACATATGCCCCGTTCTTGCCGAAAGAGTCATACAGTTTCAAGGCGATGCCGACCGGATGACCTTCTGTAAGAGCGCAGGTGAGTAAACGGTGATTAAGAGTTATGCTCTCAAACTTATCGCCTGTATTCTGCAACGGGATTTGCAATGCTTTCAGTACTCTGTGGTTTGCAGCTTCCTCAATTGCCTCTTCGGAAGGCTCTGTGCCCATATTGCCGGATGTATAGCCGAAAAGCGCTTCATCGCAAGTACCTTTGGTTCCGAGCACCTCAAGTTGCTCATAGAAATTGCTGCCCCCTTCCGGTCTGCCTTTCACCACGTTTGAATAATGATAGACAAACTGTTCGCTGAGATTGGATTTATTATCATCACCACGGTTTTGAAGGCGGTTCACAATTGATTCATACATGGATACCACTGCAAATGTTGTGCAGGAACCGAGATTGCCTTGGTTGCGCACTTCTGAGAAGAAACACCGCAGATCTACCGACTCTTTGGGCTTGAGTCCTGCCGTTGGGGAATATCTCTCATCAAGCGGCTGTTCCTTTATGTCGGATGTTTTAGTCATGGCGGGATGAAGGTATCCGTGATTTTGTCTCTCACCGTCTATACGCTGCCTGTCGAGTGATTCAAGCTGTTGAAGCTGGTCTGATTTTCTGCGGATAAACGATGTGGTATCAAGAATCTCACGTTTAAGTTTTTTAATTGCGGGAAGCGGATTAAAGGCATTTCTGTTTTCGTCGGATTCTACCCGTTTCCCTGTTTCCAAATCCAAAGTATACTTTTTCAATCTGGCATAATTCCCCCGCACCGGAAGAAGAGAACGGGTTGATGATTCCGCCGGAATCTCGTTGAATGTGGTGATGTAAATGTCGATTGGATCACAGCAGACATCATCAAGAAGCATCGTGCTCTGATCATATTGCACACCTTGCAGCCTGGCGTTGTCCTGTCCCAATACCAGCGCAAGAATACCCTCTTTTTCAGGAAACGACAGGTCATCGCGGCTGATAATGGCATTAAGATGTTGTTTTATTTCCAGCATCTCTTTTTTCAATGGCTCTCCGACTTTGGCTGCAATATCTCCATCGGAAAGGTCTCCTTTGCGATAAAGGGGCTCTACAATCTTTTTATAGAACTTTTCATACCGCCGGTTGATGCCGGCAAGAAGGGATGTGGCTGTTGACAGGCATTTCTGAGTATCAACAGTCTCTTGATCTATACCGGCTTTCTCAAGTGCACGAATGAATGCCTTGTGAAGGAGAAGGGAACATGCGCCTTTTCTATTGAACCGATAGCTTGAGATTCCGATGGCTATATTCCTTTCAACTGTGCCGGCTACAAGAGCGGGGGGGAGTATACAGTGGTAATTCGCGCATAACGCTGAGAAAATAAACGCCAAATACTCGGAGAGAGAGTTAAGGGTAAAATCAAGCGGAGCGCCGCTTTCAACATAATCATCAAGTATCGTATATGAGAAATGTCCTGTCTTTGATTCTTCATCCAATATCCTGATATTGCTGATTTCGCAGGCATCTTGTACGTTGTCGGTTTCATTATCCAGTATGCGCGCCAGGTTCTTTCTCAGTGCTATCACATGCAGAGAGATCTTGTCAGGCGTGTTTTTCACAGCTTCCTTTACTGACCGAAGCGCAGACTCGAATTTATTATCGAACAACGGAATGACCGCGATGGAGTGGAGTGTTGTATCCGTTGCCGTCAGGGTGATGAGTTCGCGATATTTCTTTGAAAGTATTGAAGTAAGTTCCGATAGTGTCTCGTTGGCAATATTTATGGAATCATACAGCTTTACGGCGGCGGCATCGCTTTGCAATGCCGCCGTTTTAGCTGCCAGAAGGGTGGTTTTGTCCGATGTCCAGATAGTTAAGACAGGATTCATGTTTTAAAAGTCTAAGAGTTTGTTTACTTTTAACTTAGGTTGGCATAAAGATGGATTTTCGAGGGATTTTCTAAGCGTTGTCAAGAATATGCATCATCTCTTTCTCAATTAGCTCCATTTCTTTCTCGTAGTGTTCGATGTGTTCTGGAGAAATGGGACATTTGGAGATTGTTGACAGGTACGTATTATTCTTTGCTGCTTCGAGGGCAAGAGCCGCTTTTTTGCGGATTATATTGTCCGGTCCCGGAACATCCATCTCTGTAAGGGCACTTCTTATTTCCGGCTCAAGAATATCAAGGTTGTCTTCAAGATATCGGAAAGCTTTCTCACGGGTGTCACCTATCTCAACGAGCCAACCCTTGAGCGGTCTGCCGCCCATTCCCTTGCTCTTTATCTGATATTGTGATGTTGCGTTGTTGAAGGTTATGAGATCATATATTATTGCCTGCACCCAAAGATCCAATACTCTTGATTCCGATACAACGTCTTTTGGCATAAGGCTGAATCGTTCCCTCAACATGCGTTGGTGGAGATTTTTATCCCAGTGTGATCCGTGTGGCTTGTCGTTTTCCCATTTCTCATATTCCGTCGCATAATTGTCGAGGGGTTTTAAGGTGAATGCAGGAATCACGCCAAGCTGGCGATATACAATAATTCTGTTGCTTAATCCTGTTTCTGAGAATTGCACGTCTTTTGCACCTGCCACAAGGTTCTGGAACAGGTTGTCTTTATATAGACGGGATTTCGCTTTGTTGGCGACACCGACATAATAGCTTTCCACGGGACGTTCCTTCAGATCCGCATCAAATCCTCTGTACGAGTACGAGATAAGAGGTAGAGATTTATTCACTGCCTTTCGCACAAGCGATTCGACTTCTTCCTTAGACATTGAATCGAGAGCGGAATCAACCGACATGGATTCGAATTCCTTAACTTTGGGCATCGTGCGCGCGAAGCGGAGTATCACTTCCTCTGTCTGTTGTGTGGTCATGCCGGCTATTGCCTGAATGCCACCTTCGTCAACCATCGCCTTTACAAAGTTATTGAAAACAATGTCGGTAATCGGACAGGTGACTTTCTCTGCTTCTGAAGCCGATAGGTCGAATTGGAAGAAAGATGTGGCTCCACCTTCGCGTATAAGCTGTTGTATCCGATTATTATTGTCGTTGCGTACAGCCTGCAGGTTCTTCATGATGGTGTCGACTCTGCTTATTGATTCCTGACAGCGGCTGCGCAACCATGAATAGAACATGCGTGCGTATTTCCGACGTTCGATTTCGCGTCGTTGTGTGGCAAGTGCCATGGTGCGTGAAGCAACTTCTTCTTCGTAACCTTTACGACCTCTTTTGAAGAAACTGTCCATGCAGTCGGCGAGTTCTTTACAGTTGGTTGTCAATGCGCTTTCGAAGCTTGGCAGCGCGTCTTCAAGATTTTCTATTTCATTTTTCATTTCTCCATCGCACAATTCGACTGTATGAAGTATGCTGTGAAGAATTTCATTGCACAGGAATATGCCGCATTCCCGGTTTGCCTGCTTATTCATCAGATCGCTTAACGACAAGTCAATTCTGCTTTTAAGACTGTCAAGTTTTTCGTTCAGACCAGCGGGCTTTTCTGTAGCGCGGTTGTTGATGAAGTCAAGGCATTCCGGCTCCGGATTCTCGGGATTGTCAATATCTGAGAAGGTATAAGGTGGATTCGGCATCATGAAATAATCAATGACATCATCCTTACCAAGATTCTCACGGATATGATTGTTGTCGAACCAGGCATTTGCGATATTCCCGGGGTCATCGCATCCTCCGTTGAGCATCGAGTTTATTATCTGATTGCATGCTTTGTGGGCGTAGATATCAGCAAGCCGTTTGCCATCGAATATAATCTCGGCGCATCCCATGCTTGCAACCCACGCTTTCTTGTTTTTGATATCCATGGTGCCGTCGCTGATGAGTTTATTGACATTGTCGGCAATTGAATCGAGAGTGACACCGAGTTCTCCGACTGAAGTCACGATTGCCAGTGAAATCATCTCGCATATGGGAGCGACATCATTGAACATATCGTTGTGGTCGTTGCGGTTGTCCACGAAATATAGGGCGGTGAAAGGGCGGTTCTTTACTGAATCTGTCTGTTGGAACCACTTTATCTCCACCGGTTCGGAAGTCGGTTCAAGATGTGCGAGATAGTCAAGGTCTATTATGGCTCCCTTTCCGTTCGGTCGCACGCGTGAAGACATTGCGCCCGAAACCATGGTGCGGAAAACATCGCAAAGAACAGCATAGCCGGAGATTTTTACATTCGGAAGAAGACGTTGGATAAGGTAAGCGGTGTTTAGGAAAGTTCCGCTTCCGGTACCTCCCCCAAGAGAGAAAACCATGTGCACTTCTGTCTGTGCTCCCAGAAGACCGTACTTGTCATTGTCTATGACTCGGGCATCATTCACTTCTGCAAGCTTGCGGTTCAGAAAGTTTTCAATGTTATGCTCGTTTACTGTGACTGCAAACCTACCGTTGGAGCGCATCTGCCCGGCTCCGATTGTCAGGGTTGTCAGACCGCCGACATTGCTTTGTGGAAGCCAGTCGAAGAGGTTTGTGGTGGAATTGCGTTCGTAGATGTCAAGAGGTTCTTCAACGCAAATGGGGAGTTGTTCGGATTTTGTAAGTTGGATTTTTGTGCCGTCTTTAGCCGTAACAAATGCGTTCTCAAGTCCGGGACGGTCTGTGTCGATGCCAAGAAATCCGATCATCGGCGGCATTTCACCATAATTCTCATAAAACATTTTCTTTGCGTTGAGAATTGCTTTGAAGCCGGTCCCTCCCAAACCGATAATGAGTGTGCGTCTTAGATTTGCCATAGTTGATGATATGTTATGTTGTTTATTTCAGTGATGATTCAAAGTGTCTCTTATTGCACTTCGATAAGGAATTTTTCTTTTGTCTGTCGGTTAGTGGCGGTTGCCTTGTCATATGGACTCAGTGTTCTGGAAGGTATGAAGTCCCAGTTTTCCATCCCTTTCGACAGGCTTTTGAGTCTTATTTTTCGTTTTGATCCTGCCGTGACATGTATTTCGGGAATAAAATGTGGGGCAGATATATATTTTGTTTCTCCTGTGAATATTCTGGAAATGAAGTTCTGTCTTTCAGCTTTTGCTGTGAAAACAACCTCACGGCATCCTTTTATTTTTTTTGAAATGTAATATTGTCCGGGTCCGGTGAATATTATTCGTTTAGCCTTGATGCGTCGGAAGAAAATCTTGTTAAGCCACCCGAACCATAGCACCAATGCTGCCAATATGATTATTCCAAGCCAAACGAGCAAAGTTTTGAGAGGATTCCATTCCACGTCATAGCTGGAGCGGAGGGAGATGTTGTCAAACTCTGAAACCGCGGAGGCGTTGATGACGTCAAGATCTTTGGCATCCTTTTTTATGAGAGAAAAATAACGTTTCCCTTCTTGAGCATCACTGTTAAAGACAACTTTAACTTTCGCTTCTTTTCCTGGAGTGATTGTAAATGATTCATTCGGGGCAATTTCATCTCCATTGAAGTATAATCTGAAATCGTGTGTCTGACCTTTTGCAGGCATTGGTGTCAGTGTCAGTGATGTTGCAGGAGAGGCATTGCTGAATGCCGGAGCCAGATTGAATTCTGTTTCTCCCGGTTCCGAGGCGTGGCTCCATAAAAACGAGTCATGCCATACCGCTCTGTTCCCTGCTATCTCATCAACGTTTCCATCAGCAAAAGAAAGTTTTGAGAGCACATGATCTGACATGTGAACGGTAATATCCGGGTTGGCTATTACATATTTCCTGTCAGTGATGATAGCTTTGATATTGAAGAGATAATCTTCACCGAGTGTGGTTGATTGGGATAATATTGAATGGAGTGTTTCCGGAGATTCTCCATTGCGTGATGAGATTTTAAGGCGCAGTTTCTGGTTCTCTATCCTGCCGCCTGCTGCCTCAACCTTGAAGATAGGATCATTGCAGACAATCTCCACCGGGTAGCTTCCGGGTGAACTGAATCCGAGTTGAAGAATCTCGTCAAGTTCTTCGATATTGGCATGAATCACAGATGTTGCCACATCTTCTACCTGGGGTATGACGTTGTCGGAACATTTCACAATATAGGCATCCGGACAATTGTCAAGAGCTTGTTCAATAAGCGGATCAACAGCTTTATCGTTAAGGGCTACATAGAAAAGACGCGTATTGCGTTTCTTTCCACACCATGAAGCGATAAGTGCGGCAACTTTCTCCGGACTGTCGTCATGGTTCGGTTTACCATCGGTAAGTAAAAATATTCTGTTGTCTTTTGCCGGATCGCATTTGTTGAAAGCCTTCTGGAGTGAGGGGGAGATATGGGTGTTTTTTGCATCAGCCATGGCATTGTCAAAAGCATCCTTTATCTTTCTTTCGTATTTGGCATATTCTCCGGATGTGAATGTAAATTCGGGATAGTTGCCATCGCCAAATGGGATTATTGAAAACTTTGCTTCCGGAATCAGGCTTTGTGTGGCGACGGTGGCATCGAAGGCGTTGAGTG